>JBOHZI010000311.1:0-2910 GCA_050738295.1 Gammaproteobacteria bacterium | reverse complement strand
AGGTGTAAGCGCCACTTTCATAGGCCGCCTTGATGGCGGCGTTGCGATTGTCGCTTTCCCGCTCATATTGCGCGAGCGCCTTCCACGCCCTCTGCTCTCGCGTGACTTCCGTCGACGGCTCCGGCAACCGCTCGGTCACGCGATTTACAAATTGCTCGTCTCCCAAAAATAGTTGCCCGACAAGCTGCTGCTGCGGGTTAGGCCCGGCGACGCCATCCGCTACAAAGCGGGCGTACGCACGTCGCGCACGGTGCGGCTCACTTGCAAAGAGGCTCAAGGTACTTTGGCTTGCAAGCCACGACGGCGAGGCGGCCCTGCCCGCCACCGCACGATAACTGCTCCAGGGCCATTCCCCAGCATGCTCGCAAAGCGCTGCGCGAACAGGATTCAGCACAATATAGCGCGACAACTCCAGCAGATAGTTGTCGCGGTCCACCAATATTGCCTTGTAACGCCCTTGGAACAGGTGGCCCACCCGGTCGTGCCGCCGATTGTAGGCTTGGGTATAGGTGCCATTGATCTCACGCATCCCGCGCGACAGGCTCGGCTTCAAGGTTTCGACCAGCAGATGGTAATGATTGCCCATCAGGCAATAGGCCCACACGCGCCAATCAAAACGCTCGCAGGCGCGCCCCAGCCGGTCAAGGAACGCGTACCGATCATTGTCATCGTCAAAAATGGCTTCGTGCGCGTTACCGCGAGCCATAACGTGGTACATGGCGCCAGCGAATTCTATGCGTAAGGGACGAGCCATGGGCACAGCCTAGCCTTTTAACTGCGCTAGTACAAGACCTGAACATCCCTCTCTAATTTTCAAGTCTCGACTTCGACTTTTGATCGAATTTCGTAATCGCGTTGCTGGTGCTGCAGGTTCCAGATCACGCGGACCAGGTGGCGGCCCAGCGCGCGAACGGCTTGATTATGCGTCTTACCCTGGTCCCGTTTGCGGTCGTAGTACGCGCGGGATTCTGGCACACAAGCCATGTGGCGGGCGACGCAAGTCATAAGCGCGTTCTGGCAACGAGTGTTGATGTTGTGCGGCCGGCGGCCGTAATTTTGCATGCCCGAGCTGTGGTCGAGCGGCGCCATGCCGACGTAGACGGCAAGGCTTGCCTCGCTGGTGAAACGCGCGAAGACGCCGATCTCACCAATGAGTTCAGCGGTGCCGGTGGGCCCGAAGCCTGGAATGGACCGTACGCGCTGCGCGTCGACGCTTTGGCGCAGCACGTCAGCAATGCGCGCATTCATCGTCTTGATTTCTGCTATGCGGGCGAGGATCGCGCGGGCATCTTCGATGATGTCGGCGTCGGCAAACTCAATGTCGACAGAGAATTGCGCATCACGCTGCCACGTTTGAATCTTCTCGCAATAAGCTTGACCAACGCCGACAATGTTAAGAAGCGTTTGACTCCGCAGCCGAGCGAGCGCGCTCAGGCTGTCCCGGCATGTCAGGAAACGCAAGAACCAAAGGTTATCCGCCGCACCGGTGATGCTCAACAGGCCCGGACTAAGCGCCTGCAGGTCGCCTTGCAGCCGCGTCACACGCAGTGCCTTGTCCTCAACGAGCTGTCTGCGCCGACGCGTCAGGTACTTCAGGCGCCGATGCGCCTCGGGGATCGGCGGCACTTCCTGTAGCGCCGTGCGGGCCAATGCTGAATGGCCTTCGAAGCTGAACAGCTCCAATATCCGGCGCGCATCGATTGCATCGGTCTTCGCCGGCGCCGGAAAGATTTCCTTATACCGGGCGAGCTTGAGATTATTGACGTTAAACAGCCGCCAGCCGTGCGCCAGCACCTGCTGGTCGAGCGGGCGGGCCCACCCGTTGTATCCTTCCATGGCCACACGGATCTCGCCGCCACAACGAGCATGGTGGCGTTCGATGCGCGAGAAGAACCCGTCGAGGCCGGCGGGCTGATGATCGATCTTGAACAGTTCGAGCAGCGACCCCTCGGCGTCGCCGACGGCCACCTGGTGAAAACGACTGCCCACGTCCACCGCAACATGCAGACCCGTTCGCATAGCTGTATCTCCAATGCATCGAGAGCCGGAATCAAATCACCCGGCGTTTCGTCTACCTTGGAAGCCACGGCCGATAAAACGGCAGGCACCATCCTCGTGGGACGCTCCGGATGATGCGAAGTGACGGGGGCGGCATTTCAGGTTCGAGCGACCCGAAGGTGGCGGACCCCAAGAGCCACACCCCCGTCTCGGTCACTCTACCTCAAACGTTCTACACTCTCATCTTCCTTCGCAAAATCAGAAGGTAGACCCCCGAATTCTTTCCCCGCACCGCTCTGTTGCTGCACCGCGGTCAGCCGGTTGAGGGTATCGTAGCTGACGGTTTCGCTCAGGGCCGCCCGATCGTCGGTGCGGGTTTTGAGGTTGCCCAGGGCGTCGTAGCCGTAGGTGAGGCTTTGCACCCCGCCGCCGTTCGCGCCGAAGCCGCTGCCGCGCGCGAGCAGCGCGCCGGTCGCCTGGTCGTAAAGGCTCCCGGTGTTGATGCCGTTGCCGAGAAGTGCCCCGCTCAGTTGGCCGGCGGCGTCGCGGCCGAGGGCTTGCCAGTAGATCGCGCCGTCGGCGCCGGTCACTTCGTTCACCGCGCCGCTCGCGTCGTAGCTGTAGGTGACGCTGAAGCGGGTGACGGTGGCGGTGGTGGCGACGGTTGTAAGCTTGAGCTGACGATACCAGGCACTGGTGGTCGGGGCGTAGCCAGCGAACGCGGCGCCTGCGCTTGGATGCCAGATGGCTGCTTGTACGGCGAGACGGTGGTCGTCGGTAAAGGGCGGCGTGCGCGCCTTGCTGGCCTTGTGCGGATGCCAGGCGACGGTGCGCAGGGTGGCGGTTGCGGCGCCCTCGCTGCCGACTCCGTTGGGGACCACCATGACGACTTGCGGCTGGGCGCCCTTACCC
>JBOHZI010000310.1:0-2920 GCA_050738295.1 Gammaproteobacteria bacterium | reverse complement strand
TTGTTGTGCGAGCGCGGCGGCGAAGCGGTTCATGTCGTAGTTGCGTTTGCCCTGAGGATCGGCTTCGCCATGTCCGCTGATGAAAACGATGGTCTCCGTGGCACCCTTGGCGAGGCGCAGCAGGGCATTGGTGATGCCGCTTTCACTCACGTCCTTGAGATTTTCGCCCTGTGTGCCGTAACTCAGGTGCAATTCGCCGGGCGTGTCGATGCCGAGCTTGCGCACCTCGGCGAGCGCGGTGTCGGGGTTGGCAAAGCGCACCTGTATCCGTGCATCCGCTCGTTGGTAGCGTGCGAGCAGGCGGCGTTCGTAGGCGCCTAACTTGCTGCGGGGATTCGCGAACGCAGTGATGACGACCGGCTTGTTCAGGCGTGCAAGCACCTGACGACTTGCTGGCGTCAGGCTGTTTTGTTGGCTCCAGGTCCAGTCCGCGGCGTGATGCCACACGGTGCTGGCCCAGGCAGCGAGCCCCGCCGCCACACACAGGGCGAGCACAAACGCCAGGCTTTGCAGCCGCAAGAGGGTGCGACGGGTCGGTTTGAATTTCATCGCATTATCCCCACACTCAACCGCTTAGTCGCTCGGCATCAAGCCGCCATACACTCAAGCCCAGAAAAAACAGGGTGAGGATGACAAAATAGGCGAGATCCGTCGAGTCGACCACACCCCGCAGTAGCGCATTCAGGTGCGGCTGGAAGGCGAGCCAGGCGAGCGGTGAAGTGGAACTGGTGGTGCCGGCGGCGAGGTTGATGATCCACAGCCCGATGATGGCGCCGAAGCTCGCGAATGCGGCAAGGAGCGGCTGGCGCGTGAGCGAGGAGATGAACAGGCTGATGGCGCCGAAAGCGGCGGCGAGCAGCGCCAGTGCGAGCACGCCCGCACCGAGGCGGCCGAGGTCGAGCGTGGTGCCCAGCTCCAGACTGAGCGGCATGGCGGCGGCGATCGCCACCACCAGCCACAGGAAGGCGAGCAAGGCCAGGAACTTACCAGCCACAAGCGAGGACATCGAGACGGGGGCGGCACGTAACAGGTTGAGCGTGCCATTGCGTCGTTCTTCGGCCAGCAGACGCATGGCGAGCAGCGGCGTGAGCACCACGAGTACCAGAGCCGACCAGAGCAGAGTGGGTGCGGCAACGAGCGCGGTGATGCCGGGGTTTTGTGCTCCAACGGGCAGATGCGGGGCGGCCGTCATATAGCCTTGTACGAACCACAGGAATACCCAGGCAATGATGAAGCTCGCACCGGCCAGCAGGAGCCATGCCAGGGGCGAGCGGAACAGGGCCCGCAGATCACGCCCGGCGATAATCAGGGTCGTTCTCATGCCGTGATCTCCGGGTTGATGGCGAGCGCGGCGAGGAAGGTGTCTTCCAGCGTGGCGCGAACCGGGGTCAGGGCCAGCAGTCCCCAGTCCTCGGCAACGGCCGCCGCGAGTAGCGCGGGCCGCGGATCGTTCGCGTTATCCGTGGTAAGCAGGAGGCCCCCGTTTTCGCCCGATTCGACGGCGCTGATTCCAGCGATCCGCCGCAGACGATCTGCCGCCGGCGGTCGCGCGCATTCGAGTCGCAGTTGCAGTGCCGCTGCGTCAGCCGTGGTTTCGTGCACGATTCGCCCATGGGAGAGGATCACGACGCGGGAGGCGATTTCTGCCGCTTCGTTCAGCAGGTGCGTGGAGACGATGATCGCAGCGGAAGCCGCCAGGCCGCGGATCAGCTCACGGGTGGTGCGAATTTGTACCGGATCGAGCCCGACCGTGGGTTCGTCGAGAATGACAACGGCGGGCTGGTGCACGATGGCCTGGGCGATGCCGACACGCTGTTTGTAGCCTTTCGACAAATGTCCGATCAGGCGCCGGGCCACACTCTCCAGGCCGCATCGGGCAGTGGCTGCGGCGGCAGCTTCGCGCGCCACGCCACGGGCCATGCCGTGCAGCCGCGCGCAGAATCGCAGGTATTCATCAACGCTCAATTCGGGATAGAGCGGCGGCGATTCGGGCAGATAACCCAGGGCCTGTTTGGCCTGACGCGGCGCTTCGGCCAGATCGTGATCGTCAATGCGAATGCGCCCCGCGTGGGGGGCGAGCGTACCGGTCAGCATGGACAGAGTCGTGGTTTTGCCGGCGCCGTTGGGCCCGAGCAGCGCAAGCACTTCGCCGCGATGGACGGCGAGGGAAAGCCCGTTGACCGCATGCAGGCGCCCGTAACGGCGGGCGAGTCCTGTGGCTAGGATGGCCGGTGTGGCGGGCATGCGTCTCTCGGAAGTCATCACGAACGAATGTAAGTGTACTGTGCGGCTTGGAAAGTTCTGTGCAAAGCGGGCTTCAGACGGGTTAAACTAAGTTCAAAGACTCTTGCGTCAAATTGCTCTCATGCTGAATACGATACTCGAAAGCCTTGCCCACGGCCTTGTGCCGCTGCCGTGGTGGGGGTATGCCCTGATTGCCGCCGTGACGATTCACGTCACCGTGATCGGCGTCACCGTCTATTATCACCGCGATCAGGCACATCGGGCGCTGGATTTGCACCCCGCGCTGCGCCAGTTCTTCCGTTTCTGGGTGTGGGTCACGACGGCGATGGTCCTGCATCAGTGGGTCGCGGTGCACCGCAAGCATCACGCCTTCGTCGAACGCGAGGGCGATCCGCACAGTCCACAACTGCTTGGCCTGCGGCGCATGCTCATCGATGGCGCACAGGTCTATACCGAGGCCACACAGGATCACGAAGCGATCGAGGCGTATCGGCGTGGTACGCCGGATGACTGGCTGGAGCGCCGTCTTTATACGCCCTACCGGCACCTGGGCGTTGCAATTTTGCTGATTGTGGAAGTGGTGCTGTTCGGGTTACCCGGCCTTGCCATCTGGGCAATCCAGATGTTGAATATGCCGGTGCTGGCTTCGGCACTGATCAACGGCGTTGGCCACCAC
>JBOHZI010000309.1:0-2969 GCA_050738295.1 Gammaproteobacteria bacterium | reverse complement strand
GAAAATGCCCCAGCCGATGCCGAGGAGCAACCCGTCGCCGTGCATGAGTAGCGCAGCCCACCAACCGATCGGTCCGCCGCGGTTTTGTCCCGCCCAAGAGAGGCGCAGACCGATAAGCGCTTCGACCACGAAACGGCTGTGGGCCAGCATGCGCACCGGCGCGAGCAGGACCGAGATGAGGCTTTCGATCAGGATGCCGCTAATAAGTCGCCCCGCGCCGCTGTAGCCTCGGCGCAGCGAGGGACGGAACAGCGCATCCAGCCCGGCCAGGAATTTGGGAACGAGCAACACGAAGGCAGTACTTGCGGCCAAAAGGATAGCCCACTCCGGGTGCCACTGGGGCCAGACCGGGAACAGGTGGTGCCCGCCGGGGAAGTAGTCGATGGGCCACAGCGTGAAGCGGGCCACCTCGAAGCCGGAGAGGACGAGAAAGGCGAGCCACAGCGGGGCCGCGGCATAGGCCACGACGCCGTTCAGGAAGATGAAGCGTTGCACCAGACCGAGGCGTCGTCCGCCAAGCATGAGCGGCAGATGTTGCAGATTGCCCCGGGCCCAGCGCCGGTCGCGCGCCAGCTCATCGACCAGGCTTGGCGGAGATTGTTCATAACTGCCCGTGAGCGTCGGTTCCAGCCATACTTCGTAGCCGCCACGGCGCATGAAGGCGGCCTCGGCAAAGTCGTGGCTGAGGATGGGGCCGCGGAACAACCCGATGCCGTGCAGGCTGGGCAAGCTGCAGTGGCGCATGAAGGCCCGGGTGCGGATGATCGCGTTATGGCCCCAGTAGGCACCGTCGCCGAGCTGGAGGGAGGCGAGTCCGGTACCGAAGATCGGGCCATAAAGGCCGTTGGCGAATTGCTGCACGCGCGCGAACAGGGAGCGTGCGAGAACGATGCGCGGCGATGCCTGGATAATGCCGACCTGTGGATTGCGTTCCATCAGGCGCACCATGCGTGCCAGGGTTTCAGCCCCCATCAGGCTGTCTGCATCGAGTACCACGAAGTAGGTGTAATTCTGGCCCCAGCGGCGCAGGAAATCGGCCACGTTGCCGCTTTTGTAGCGCAGGTTCACCCTCCGGCGTCGGTAGTGCAGCCGACCTTCGGCGCCCAGCTTGCGAACCCATTCGTTCCAGGCGGCCTGCTCGCTCAGCCAGACGTCGGGATCGCGACTGTCGGAGAGCACGAAAAAGTCGAAATGATCGAGCAGACCGCTGCGTTCGAGTGCGCGGTAAACGGAGGCCAGCCCCGCGAAGCATTGCGCCACCGGTTCGTTATAAATCGGCATGACGAGTGCGGTGCGCGCAAGTGGGGTGCTTTCAAGGTCGGAGGCGGTAGTTTGCGCGACGAGGCTCTTGCGATCGCCACCGAAGAGCCTGTAGACGAATCCGAAAACGGCGAGCCAGGCGCCCACGCTGACCCAGGCGAAGCTCAGGGCGAAGGCGACGGCCAGCGCAATTTCGAGCAGCGTGCTGCCGTGATAGGGCAGCACCGCGAGCATATAGTAGGTGGCAAGCAGGCTCTGTCCCGCAGTCAGTGCCATAAACAGCGTTCGACGGCGTCGCGCGGCCCAGCGCCATGCCGGTGGCGGTCGAGGCTCCCGCCGGTGGCGGCGCGAATAGTTCATGCTCGCGCGGCGAATGGGGGGTGCCGCACGCGGAATTTGCGTCTGTTCAGCCTCCATTGATACGGTTTTTGACGGGCAGCGCATAGGCCCAGGTTTCGGACAACGTTTCGTTGCCGGATTTCAGGAACGCACGCAGATCAAGCGGTTTGCCGGAGGCCGGTGCGGCCAGGAACGACAAGCGCCAGTGTTTATTGGGCGCCACCCAATAGACGTTGTGCGAGAGTATCTGCGTGCCCTCGAGCCCGCTCACTACGGCATCGATAGAGCCCTTGGCCCCGATGCGAGACAGTGCCCCGCCGCTAAAATCCACTACCACGCGATACACGTTTTGAGTACTGCTGCCGGGCGGTGGCTTGGCGGTGCCGATGAAAGTGGCGACGGCATGCGCCATCGGTTCGCCCGGGATATCGGCGTGGCCGAAGTCGAGAGTGTAATCGAGATCGTAATGCGCCCCGGCCTTCGCTTTTGCCGTGGGCGTCCAGAAGGCGACGATGTTGTCGTTGGTCTCCGAATTGGTCGGAATCTGCACCAGCACCACGTTGCCTTTGCCCCAGTCTCCATGCGGTTCGACCCAGGCACTGGGACGGGTGCCGTAACGCGCTCCGGCATCTTCGTACGCATCGAAGCGGGTCTTGCGCTGCAAGAGGCCGAAGCCCTGCGGCGAATTGGCCTCGAAGTAGTCCATTTGCAGTGTCAATGGATTGAACAGCGGGCGCCACAGCCATTCGCCGGTAGAAGAGTGAATCAGCAGGCCCCCGGAGTCGTGCACCGCGGGCCGCCACTCGCCGGCCGGACGCGGTGTATTTGCACCGTAGTAGAACATGCTGGTTAGCGGGGCCATTCCGAGCAGGGAGATATCCTTGCGTACAAAGAGCTTGGCATGTACTTCGATACGTGTCGGTTTGCCGGGAAAGATGACGAAGCTGTAGGCGCCGGTCAGACTGGGGCCGTCGAGCAGGGCATAGATCTGCATGACGTGGGCATCGGGGCGCGGACGCACCAGCCAGAAGTGAGTGAAGTCGGGGAACTCTTCACCACCGGGCAGACCGGTGTCGATTGCGATGCCGCGCGCGGAGAGACCGAAATTCTGATTACGTGCGACACCGCGAAAATAACTCGCACCGGCAAAGACCAGGAACTGATTGTGCACGTCGGGCTGGTCGAGCGGGAAGGTCAGTTTGAAACCGGCGTAGCCCAGATCGTTCGGGACTTTGGATTCGAGTTGCTGCGAGGGCCACGTGAACCAGGATTTATCGAACGCCAACGGATGCGTGCCATCGGCGGACACGATATCGATCTGCACCGCGTGCCGGAAAAACTCGCCGGGTGAAATCAGCATGACCTGGAAG
>JBOHZI010000308.1:0-2972 GCA_050738295.1 Gammaproteobacteria bacterium | reverse complement strand
GATGTAGCCCGCGTCTTCGAGTTTGCGCAAATGGGTGCTCAGGTTGCCGTCGGTTGTCCCCGTCTGTTCGCGCAGAAACGTGAACTCGGCATTCTCCACGCTCGCCAACGTCGCCATCACAGCGAGACGAATGCGCGAATGGATAACCGCGTCAAGCTGCGTGTAATCGAAGTTGCTCATTACCGCGCGGCTGCATACTGCTTGCGAACCTGTGCGTTCAGAATAAAGCCAGGCACGATGTAGAACAGCACGATCACGAGCGCTGCGATAAGAAGCTGAACCTCGCCGTGCCAGATGAATTCGGCCACGGCACCGGCCCACCAGCCGAAAGCGAGGTTGCGCACCCAACGTGTGCCCATCAGGATGCCGGAGAGAAACACGCCGACGCCCACGACCGCCGCCGTGGTGCCGCCGATCGCAGTCGTATTGATGACGCCTAACGGAATACCGACGAAACAGATCACGACGAGCGCGATTGTGCAGGCGAGCCACACTGCGCCCAGCATGCGCCCGGCCGGGGTTGAAACGCGTTCCGAACGGATGCGCCGATGCACGCGGAACAGGGTGATCGCCCAGCCGACAACGATCAGGACGCCCCACAAGGCGCCCCAAGCCCAACCGGGCGGCACGATCCGGATGAAAATGTAATTGCCGAGCAAACCAAGCAGGACGACGATGCCCCAGACGATAAAGCCGTCGCCGCGTAACGCGACGGCGCGACGCGTCTGTTCCATGATGCGGCGGATGTAGGCAAGATCTTCTGTCGCCGAGGCGGCGTGAATTTCATTGATCATCGCGAGTACTCCTAGTTGTGCAATGCGCTATCGAGGAAGGCGAGAACCTTCGGCCACATGTTTGCGTCCGCGAAGGCGTAGGCGTGCTGATTGCCGCCCATAAGAATAGTCGTGGGCCCCGCCGCCCCGCCGCTGGTGACGGTCGGCCGATATGGCCACAGGATGTAATGACCGGCGCCTTGATAACAAAGCGACTCGTCGGCGTAGGCGTGGTGGTGCTTTTTGAGCCGCGCCATGATGCGCTGCGCAAAGAGGCTCGATGGCCAGATCTTGTCGTCGGTGCCCGAAATCAGCAACACCGGTCCTTTGATACGCTCCACGGGGACCGCGGCGCGGGCAGTACCTTTCCCGCTTTGCATCGGCTTCAGATAACCGTCAAGCAGAAAAACGGTTCTGGTTTTCGAATTGTAGACGTTTGGCTGATTCTGGAACGAGGCAAATTGTACGGGTTTCCCATCGAGTGTCCACGAAGACATCAGTGGACCGGGGCCGTAATGAATGCCGGACCACACCTCTGAACTAGGCGCAAACGCGACGACGGCTCGAAATGTTTTGGGGTACGTGCTGGCAACAAGCAGTGCGGCTTCCGCGCCTTTCGACCAGCCGATGATGCCGATGCGCTTACCGTCTACGCCGGGTTGGTGACGGAGCCAGTGAGCCGCCTTTTTGAAATATTCCAGCGGAATCTTTACCAGTTCCTTCGGCAGCTTGGCAAGTGCCGGGTTGCTACCGTAGCCTTGGAAATAGGCGAGACCGAGTGCAGTGTAGCCGTGCGAAGCGAGCAGCGCCGCTTCTTCCACCTGCGGGTGCAAGCCGCCTTCCGAGCCGCCGAGTACGATGACCGCCGGATGCGGCCCAGCACCCGCGGGCGTGAACAGAATGCCTGCGAGCCCGTTGCTATCCAGTTTGCGTTCCTTGACCGTTGGGCTCCAGGGCAAACGTCGCACGTCGGCGCGCGCCAGGGGTTTGCCGTTCGCAGTCGCCGTCACCTGCAATTTCGAACCGCCTCGCGGGAGGTAGTACATGGCCGAAGCGGGATCCTTTACGCCCTCGGGCAGCATGGACCAAACCAGGCCCATGGCGTGCATGCCGGAGTAACTGCCGTAGCGCGGCGCCATGCGTGCCACATCCACGATGCCCTTACTGTCGGCAACGAAAGTGGCGGAAGAACGCCAGACCGTCCCCTGATAGCTTTTCATGTTGGCGTCAAGCGTGACGGGTTCGCCGGGCTCGAGCCCGCTCACGCGGATGGTGACGGGCTGATCCACCAACACGGTCGCCGGCGTGGCAGTCAGCGTGATTTTGTGGTCATAAGACCAACCTTTCCACAGACTCGCCGGAGCCGTCGTCGCTACGACTGGCGGCGTAGAGAAATCTGCCGGCAACGACAGACAGTCGGCGTCTGCAGTGGATTTCGGTTGGGTGGCCAAGGCGGCGGGCGAAAGCACCAGGAACCCCGCCAACACACTGATAATAAATGCGAATTTCGTGTACATGGATCTCTCCGTAAGTAAGAGTCAAACAAACTCAAAGAACTCTGAAAAACAAAGTACACTCATTTGAATCGCTTGTCAAGAGACGGGTTCATAGGGGTGTCGTAAGGCTATACGCGCGGAAGTAGCGCGGTAGCAGCTTTGATTCAGGGTCTGCCCGGGCTACCCTTTTGGCGGCCGGGCTTGACCTGGAAACCCGTCAGACGCAGACGCCCTTGGGCGTTGCCGGCGTCACCTCCCAGGTATATTCAACCCGCGTGGTCCCGCATTTGTCGGGACGTCCGAACGTTTTTTGCTCTCTCGCTTCCGTGCCTGGCTTTTGAGGCACCGATAAATCGCCTGAAATGGCGACGGTTTTACAATAGTCGCTGAATCCGATAGTCGATTGCAGTCCATGAACGAATTTGAACTGGCACAGAAGGTGCTGGCCGGCGGGGTGAATTCGCCGGTGCGGGCGTTTGGCGCCGTGGGTGGCGAGCCGGTGTTTATGGAGCGTGGCGCAGGCGCCTATCTATATGACGCGGACGAGCGGCGCTATCTGGATTATGTCGGTTCGTGGGGGCCGATGATTGCCGGGCATGCGCATCCGAAGGTAGTCGCAGCCGTGCAGAAAACGGCAGCGCGTGGTCTGTCGTTCGGTGCGCCGACGGAGCTGGAAACGCAGCTCGCCGAGGCGGTCATCGCG
>JBOHZI010000307.1:0-2993 GCA_050738295.1 Gammaproteobacteria bacterium | reverse complement strand
CCGTATTGGTTCGGGTTCGACCTCCGCGCCCCGATGCGCCGCCAGCAATTCATCGGCAAAGCGGTCGCGTGGTGCCTGCATCGGCGACTTGCTTTTGTACTCGCCCGGATAACGCCGGAACACGAGGCAATGTTCGAGCACCTCGCTACTCTGCCGAGCCGCTTCATCGGCCTTGGGTTTGTGGTCGATCAGTTTGCCGCCTCGGCGATAGACATCCATCGTAATCAACAGCCGACTGCCCGAATCGATAATACGGTCCGCGCAAGCCTGTCCCGAGTAGCCGCTGAACACCGAGGAATGGATCACGCCCAAGCGGGCGCAGGCGAGCATGGCAATCGGCAGTTCGGGCGTCATCGGAAGGTGCAGGGTCACCCGATCACCGCGCTGCAAACCATAGTCCTCGCGAAGTACAGCAGCCAATTCGTTCACCCGCCGGTGCAATTCCCGGTAGCTGGTTGTGACCGCGGGCTCCGCTTCGTCCTCGGGCACAAAATGATAGGCCGCTCGATCCGCTGCTGCAGGCAGATGACGATCCACGCAATTGAAACAGGCAGTCAGTTCGCCGCCGGTAAACCAGCGGAAAAACGGTGGCCGTGAATCGTCGAGCGTACGGTCCCAGTCCCGCGACCAGTCGAGCAAGCGTGCATATTCGTCGAAACACTCGGGGAAATTGGCTTCGGCCATACGCTCATGCAGCGCATTCGTATTCATATTGGCCTGCTCGACGAAAGCCGGCGGCGGCTCGATCAGCGCCTCGTCGCGCCAATGTGCACTAATGACGTTACCGGAATCCTGCTTGCTGTCCTTCTCACTCATTACGGCTCTCCTTGAATACATCCAGTTCAGTGTAACGGCGGTGCCCCGGACCAGTCGAGACGCCAGCCGGTACCGGAAAATTCGACAGCGGCCTCCACCACGCCTGGTATGGCCACCAGTTCGTCCCCGGCATAGAGCAGCGGCAAACGATCCCGCATCCACGGCAACACGGCTTGCTCCTGCAGCAGATGCTTGAGCGTGCGGTGATGTCCTGCTCCGGCTGGACGCAGACACTCGCCACCCGCTCGAAAACGGATCGTCAGCGTCTGCGAGACCAGCGCCTCAGTCAGCGGTCCCTGTTCGTCGCGGCGCAGCGTGATCCGACCCAGGCAACCCAAATCCAGCGGCTGTTCGGGAACCAGCCGTCGCACGCCGGCCGATAATGGCGGCCACGGAGCATGGGCGAACAGACGCCCTCGGTAGCGGCGTACGCAAGCGCCGGGCCAGGCCAGGACGGCACGCCCACCGGGATCGTGCACGATGAAACCGGCCTCCAGCTCCAGCAGTTTGTGCGCCGTCGGCAGCGGCAAGTCCCGTTCGCGCAGCCAGTAACGCAATGCATTGCGCCGACGTGGTGGCGACAAGGCAAGCAACGGGTCGATCGACAAGCTGTGTGTGTCGCCGCTCTGCAGACTACGCACATCCTCGGCAGCGAGTTCATCCAGAATCGCAGCGGCATCACCGGCCAGACCGGCCGTACGGCCGAGCGTACGCGCCGCCGAGGACCAATGTTCGGCCAATAAAGGCCAGATATTCAGGCGCAGCCAGTTACGCGGTACGGATCGATCTTGATTGGCCGGGTCTTCGATCCAGTCCAGATTGTGCGTGCCCGCCCATACACGTAATTCTTCCCGCCGCCATGTAAGCAACGGGCGAGCCAACCAACCCGCTCCAAAATCGACCTTGGCAGGCATTGCGGCAAGCCCCGCCACACCGCTGCCACGCAATGCCTGGAGCAGAAAGGTTTCGGCCTGATCGTCGGCGTGGTGTGCACTGAGGCAACAATCGCCCGCCTGCATACAGGCCGCCAGCCGCCCGTAGCGTGCTTCCCGCGCACGGGTTTCAGCCGCTGCTCCGGCTTCGAGATTGAGTGTCTCACAGAAAAAGGGGATGTCGAGAACACGAGCCTGCGTCCCGACCCAATGCGCCCAGTCAGCCGACTCCGGGGCCAATCCATGATCGAAATGCAACACTGCAAGCGGTGCGCGTAGTTGGTCGCGAATCTCGGCCAATGCATGCAGCAAAACCATGGAATCGCAGCCGCCGCTAACCAGCGCCACATAGCGGGCCGGCATTGGCCACTCGTTTAAAGTGGTTACAAGCGCTGAGGAAGAAAATTCCAATTTGAGCCTGGCGTTGGAATCAGAACCGAAATACGGATTAACCCTCGAAACGTCCATAATTCAGGAATCGACTCTGGCGTGCCGCGACCAATTCATCCAGCGATGGGCTGGACACCCGATCTAGTTGCCGAATCAGGGATGCCTTGATGGTCTGTGCCGTGGCTTCAACATCTCGGTGCGCGCCGCCCAGAGGTTCCGACAACACCGCATCGATAAGCTTCAGTTCGAGCAGACGCTCAGCGCCCACCCCCAGCGCCTCAGCCGCATCCGAAGCCTTCTTGGCATCCTTCCACAGGATGGAGGCGCAGCCTTCGGGCGAAATCACGGAATAAATACTGTATTCGAGCATCTGAATCCAATCCGAAATGCCGATTGCCAACGCCCCGCCCGAACCACCTTCACCGATGACGGTGGTGATGACGGGCGTACGCAGCTCCGCCATCTCGATCAGGTTGCGGGCAATCGCCTCACTCTGTCCACGCTCCTCTGCACCCACACCCGGATAGGCACCTGGCGTGTCGATGAAGGTCAGCACCGGCAGGTGAAAGCGCTCGGCCATGCGCATCAGGCGCAACGCCTTGCGATAGCCTTCGGGCCGTGGCATGCCGAAATTGCGCCGCACCTTTTCGGCGGTCTCGCGCCCCTTCTGCTGGCCAATGACCATCACAGGCCGGTCGTCAAGTCGAGCCAGGCCGCCTACGATCGCTGGATCGTCGGCAAAGGCACGATCCCCGTGCAACTGTTCGAAATCGGTGAACAGGCGCGAAATGTAGTCCAGCGCATAAGGCCGCTGGGGGTGACGTGCAAGTTGGGTGATCTGCCACTGCGTGAGCG
>JBOHZI010000306.1:0-3013 GCA_050738295.1 Gammaproteobacteria bacterium | reverse complement strand
ACCGGGAACGGTCTCGCCGGCTCGCCGCGATTGTACAGACCTCAAGACGCTGGCGCTGCGTTCACTCGGGCCGCCAAGAGGTGGAGCGCCGATTGCATAAATGGCATGGCAAATCCGGCCGTGATGTTTCGCCCGTCAGGGCGGCGACGCCCACAGCCAGCAGTAAGCGCAAAACCATTCCTCAATAGCAAAGCCGACCACTACGGCAGGGCATTTTTCGACAGCATCTACCAAAGGCGGAAGTCGCATCTACCACTGATAGCGCACCACGCCCTTGCCGGCGTAGCTCGAGGTGACGTTGGAGAATTCGCCCTCGAAGGTCGCGGCCACGGACCAGCCGTTCATCCATTTCATCCCGACCGATGCGGTTGTCAGGACCGAGTCTGAAGCTTGCGCGGCGCCGTTGACAACAAAGCTCGTGCCCGGCAGCGCCTGGAAGGTTGCAGCGACCGAGCGGCCCGGATCGAAGTCATGCGCCCAGGCGAAGCGCGTGCGCAGCGTCAGGATGCCATCCTGCACCAAGAACGATTTGTCGGTGCGGAAGCCGAGTTCGCTGCGCGAATCCGTCACATCCTTGGCGCCATAGCCGAGCGCGAAGGTGCTGGCGCCCGACAGAACTGACTCGGCATAGGAAGGCAGATCGAAGGTGGTGAACTGGCCCGCGGCATAAGGCGTAATGCCGACGCCGCCGGTCCAGGGCGCGACGAAACGATAGCCGCCTTCGACCCGGCCGGAATAGGAGTTGGCATTGAACTCGGCGCGAAGCTGGTCGAAGCCGGCCGCCGTGACCGTGCGGTTGGTGGTGATGTCCTGCCAGCCATAAGCCAGTGCTGCCAAGATGTACGCAGGTCCCTCGGTGTGCCGCACATACGCGCCAGCCTGGAACAAATCGGAATGGCCGCTGCCGCTGTTGACAACGGAGAAGTTCGTGCCGCCGCCAGCCAGTGCAAAGCCTGCGATCGTGTTCGGCGAGAACAGATAGTCGGCGCCAACCGCGGTGCCATAAACGCTGCTGGTGGTGTTGTTCGATCCGAGCGCGGCATTGCCGTCGGTGCTCTGCGAGCCGCCAAAGCCCGCCGCCCAGACGCTCCAGCGCTGCACGAAGGGGGCCGGCGGCGCCTTGGTGACCATCGCAAACGCGTCGGTCTTTCGGGTTGCGGCATAGGCGCTGGCATCGTCCTCCTCCGCATAACCCGATGCGCCCGGGGCCACGCCCGCACTGCCCGTCCGGTTCATGAAGGGATCGGTCAACAGCCCCATGAACAGGCCCATCGCGTCGAACGTCGTCTGCTGCGAGCCGGTCGCGAGTTCGCCCGAGGTTTGCGTGAGGCCCCCCGATGACAGCCCGAAATATTGCTCCGGGATGCCGCCGTTGGTGTTGAAGTAATTCGTCAGCGTATTGGCCACCGCGTGCTGGTTCTGACTGAGCCCCGTGAAGCTGGCGAAGCGGTGCCGTCAGGAAAGTGGTTGGAATTGGCGTGACACAGGCTCCGAGAATTTGAACATAGCTTGTCAGGCGGCGAGGTCAATCTGCTGAGCGATGGGTTTTGCGGCGAGGGTTTTCCAGCCGTCGATCTTGCGCATGTTGATCTGTCCGGAAGCCAGCAAGGTCCAGAACAACATCGCGGCGGTATCGGCAGAAGGCAGCACGGTCTGGGTCTTGATCCGTCGCTTGAACTCCTCATGCAGGCGCTCGATCGCGTTGGTGGTCCGCGCGCTCTTCCATTGTTCCTGAGGCAGGCGGGTGAAGCTGAACAGGCGTGCGCCTGCTTCCTCGAGGCTGTCGGCAACGGCACGATGTTTGATCCGCCATTTGCGAATGAAAGCCTTGCGCCGCGCTTCGATCAGCTGGCTTGTTTCGGCGTAGATCATATCGTTGTAGTCCGCAGTGATCTCCTCGTGTAGACGCTCCGGTGCGTGCGCAAGCAGGTTCCTGTGCTTGTGCACCGTGCAGCGTTGGGCTGGCACGCCGTCCCACACTGCGGCGATGGCACTGTCGAGCCCCGCCGCGCCATCGACGATGAGGAATTCCGGCCGTTGCAAACCGCGCCTGGTGAGATCGTCCAGCACGCTGCGCCAAGCCTCGGCGCTTTCGCCGCCCATGCTCTTGATGGCGAGCAGAACTTTCTGCCCGTCGGCGCGCACCCCCAGCACGACAAGCAGCGAAATCGCCGTGGCTTTGCGGTCGAGCCGAACGCGAACTACCGTACCGTCGAGGATCAGCCGGACGATGGGCTCGTCGGCCAGCGAGCGCGCGTTCCAGGCGTCCCAATCGGTCTTCACCTTGCGCCAGATCCGGCTCACCGTATCCTTGCTCACCGCACCACGAAACAGGGCCGTCAGCGCCCGGCGAACCCGCCGCGTGTTGGTGCCGGCCAGATAGGTGCCGGCGATCACCGCGTCCGCCGCGATCGTGCGACGCTGGTAGGCCTTAAGCGCTTTGCTCTTCCACTCGGTCGTACCGCCGTCCGCAGCGTTCAATCGCGCGCGCGGCATCGCCACCTCGATCGGGCCGAACGTTCCCAGAAGCGAGCGCGAACGGTGGCCATGACGATGACCGGTGACCCCTTCTGCCGTGCCGGCCTCCTTGCCCGCGCCCGGCGCAATACGTCCATAGCGAGGTCGCGACAGCACCGCCTCCAGTTCTTCCTCCATCATCGTCTCGATGAAATCGCGTACCCGATTGCGCACTCCAAATTCGATCGGGTCAAACCAATCGTCGAAAAGCTGGGGGTCCGTCTTCGCTGCGAGTGTCGCGGAATCCGGCTGCGTGGTATGGTTCTTCATGGCGTGGTCTCCAGCCCGGCGCGCTAACGCCAGGTGATTCGAGGTTGAACACCCCGGAGACTACGCCACCCTCAATTCCTACCAACCTCGCGACGGCACCTTAGCACCAGTACGAACCAAGTGTTCATTTCTGGCGCTAATGTAACGCTTAACGGCATCGACTTCTCACTGCATGGAGGCGCCTACATTTATGACACGACCAACAACAGTAGTTTGACCGTCAGCA
>JBOHZI010000305.1:0-3019 GCA_050738295.1 Gammaproteobacteria bacterium | reverse complement strand
GCGGTTACGCCCCGTTTGACTCGTGCCATCGTGATTCCTCCTTAAGCGTAGGGCAGCATTCGGCTCACGCTCTTATGATCCTGTTCGGCGATCAGCGCGGTAGCCCGCAAATTGCGTTTGCGTTTGGTGCTTTTCTTGGTGAGGATATGACGATGATGCGAATGTTTGCGCTTGAACTTGCCTCCGGCAGTCGCACGAAAACGTTTCGCCGCACCGCGGTGCGTCTTCAATTTTGGCATTTTCCAACTCCGTTTCACTTCCAGGCCCCAGTTTTATGCTGGCGTTCATGCCCGGGCGAATAATAGGAACGGCCTTCCCTTGCCGTTCAACCCGCATGCACCCGACCCATCGGGTGCCTGTTTTCCGAAACTCCGATTAAAGGAGTTTCCTTCTATGCTTTACCCCGTTTCGGCGCAAGCATCATGACCATCTGACGTCCTTCGAGCCTTGGCATTTGCTCGACGGTCGCCACTTCGTCCAGATCTTCCCGTACCCGGGCCAGCAATTGCCGACCCAAATCCTGGTGCAGCATTTCGCGCCCCCGAAAACGCAACGATACTTTGGTCTTGTCACCATCTTCCAGAAACTTCAGCAGCCGCTTGAGCTTGATCTGGTAATCGGCTTCTTCCGTGCCCGGACGAAACTTGATTTCCTTCACCTGCATCTGCTTCTGCTTGCGTCGGCTCGCATGCTGTTTCTTGTTCTGTTCGAACACGAAACGGCCATAATCCATGATGCGGCATACCGGCGGCTCTGAATTGGGCGCCACCTCGACGAGATCCATGCTCTGCTCGTATGCCGCGGCAACTGCCGCCTCGATCGTCATGATCCCGGCTTGTTCACCGTCGACCGTGACGACACGAACCTGTGACGCTGTGATTTCCTCGTTGCGTCTTACCTGTTTGTCCTGCGCGATGCTTCAATCCTCCAAACCAATTTAAAATATCTGAAAAATGCATCGTGCATTTAATCAGAGCTCGCCGTACGTCCTTTCATCGCGATATCCGTGCCCAACCGGGCCACGAAATCGTTTGCCGTCATGGCGCCGAGGTCTTCCCCGGCCGCCGTACGTACGGCAACAGCCCCACTGGCCCGCTCTCGTTCTCCGAGGACGAGCAAATAAGGGACTCGACACAGCGTGTGTTCGCGAATTTTATAGCTTATGGTCTCATTTCTCAAGTCTGACTCGGCCCGAAAGCCTTGTTCACGCAGATTTGCGGTCACTTCGCGCGCATAATCGGCTTGCCCCTCGGCGATCGGCAGCACCACGGCCTGCACCGGCGCTAGCCACGGCGGGAGACGCCCGGCATGGTGCTCAATGAGAATCCCGATGAAACGCTCCATCGAGCCCACGATGGCGCGGTGGAGCATCACAGGCACATGGCGATTGCCATCCTCGCCCACGTATTCCGCGCCGAGCCGCCCCGGCATGGAAAAATCCACCTGCATGGTACCCACCTGCCAGGCGCGGCCGATGGAGTCTTTCATGTGGTATTCGATCTTGGGACCATAAAAGGCCCCCTCGCCGGGCAATTCTTCCCACTCCACGCCGCAGGCCCGCAGCGCAGCGCGCAGGGCGTCTTCCGATTTGTCCCAGATCGCATCGGTGCCAATGCGCTTGGTGGGCCGCAGGGCGAGCTTCAGTTCGATGGCGCTAAAGCCGAAATCGGCATAGACCTGCATGGCCTGGCGATGGAAGGCCACCACTTCGGCCTCGACCTGATCCTCGGTGCAGAAGATGTGGCCATCGTCCTGCACGAACCCGCGCACGCGCATCAAGCCGTGCAGCGCGCCCGAGGGTTCATTGCGCGTACAGGCACCGAACTCGCCGAGCCGCAACGGCAGATCGCGGTAGCTCTTGAGCCCGTGGTTGAAAATCTGCACATGTCCGGGGCAATTCATCGGTTTGACCGCGTATTCGCGGTTTTCGGATGCCGTGATGAACATGTTCTCACGGTAGTTGTCCCAGTGGCCGGTCTTTTCCCACAGCGATTTGTCCAGAATCTGCGGACAACGCACTTCCTGATAACCGCTGGCCCGATACACCTCACGCATATACTGCTCGATCACCTGCCAGACCGCCCACCCGCGCGCATGCCAGAACACCAGGCCGGGCGCCTCGGGCTGCATGTGGAACAAGTCCAGTTCGCGCCCAAGTCGGCGGTGATCGCGCTTTTCGGCCTCTTCCAGTCGCGTTAGATAGGCCTTGAGCGCCCTCTTGTCCGCCCACGCCGTGCCGTAGATGCGCTGCAGCATGGCGTTGTTGGAGTCGCCCCGCCAGTAGGCACCCGCCACCTTGGTGAGATGAAACGCCTTCAAGGCGCCGGTGGAGGGCACGTGCGGACCGCGGCACAAATCAATGAACTCGCCCTGGCGATAGAGCGAGATAGGCTCATCGGAGGGAATGCTTGCGATGATTTCGGCCTTGTACTCCTCACCCATGTCACGGAAGAATCGGACTGCCTCGTCGCGTGGCATGACCGTGCGGGTGACAGGAAAATCCTTTGCTGCGAGCGCTTCCATGCGCTGCTCGATGGTCGTCAGATCGTCCTGGGTAAAGGGGCGCTTGTAGGCGAAGTCGTAATAAAAGCCGTCCTCGATCACCGGGCCAATGGTGACCTGCGCCTCGGGAAACAGCTCTTTAACCGCCTGCGCCAGCAAATGTGCCGTGGAGTGCCGGATCACTTCCAGCCCTTCCGCATCGCGGCCAGTCACGATACTGAGTGCGGCATCTGCGTCGATACGGTAAGCGGTATCCACCAACCGACCGTCGACCTTGCCGGCGAGCGCCGCCCTGGCCAGACCGGGGCCGATATCGGCCGCCACCTCGGTCACCGTAACCGGATGCTCGAATGGGCGTTGGGAACCGTCTGGAAGTGTGATCGTCGGCATAATGTCCTCACAGTGGCGACCGATACGAGGGGCCGCATGTCGAGCCGGAAAGCCGGCGTTCGTGTGCTGTACCAAATAATGGTAGGCGCGATTGGATTCGAACCAACGACCCCCACCATGTCAAGGT
>JBOHZI010000304.1:0-3056 GCA_050738295.1 Gammaproteobacteria bacterium | reverse complement strand
AGACTTGTTCAGATTGTTCTGCGTGGTCAGCGACATGATGTTGGTGTTAATGACCTGAGACATGGAGGTTCTCCTGAGAAACGGGTATGCCGGACAGCCGGCTGGGGTTGTTCCGGCGGTACCCGTGAAAAACCGGTTGTGTACCGCCTCGGGAATTGTTTCGGCATGGCTTGCGCGAACTTGAGAACAAGCGGTGGTTTTTTGTGTGTGCGCGCCGTCACGAATTGCAACGCGCCATCAGGTCAAGGCTCGGCCCGAAGGGACGGTTGCGTAGTCGGGTTCAGGTGCCGAGGGAAGCGCTTGCCCTGACGACCGCGGGGTCGTGGGCCAAGGGTCCAGCGCGCCCCGGTTCAGCGGGCTCGCGCGGCCGGTCGCGCCAGACGGCGGCCGGGTACGCGCCGCCGCCCCGGGTGGCGCCCCCGAATCAGCCTGAACCCGTGTAGTGGGTGATCTTGGCGGTGCTGCGGATGGCTGGCATCGATCCTGCTGCCTACAGGGTTGACGTGTGCTCGCGCCAGAAAACTGACGCTGGACGGCGATCAGCAAGCCGGTCGGTGTCGCCATTGAACAGCCACGATCCCAATGCGAGGAATGCCGGTACCCCATGAATGCCATCCTGACCGATCGAGATACTGCCAATAGGCCCGTGCAATCTTGTCTCGCCGACCACCCGGCCGTGGGGCCGGAGAACGTCCCCGTTTCTGGTGCACCGGAATCTGCGAGCACCGACGCCCGCGTGCGCCAATCCGATTCCGAACGGCGCGATCGAGCAGGGGAAGCCCCCCTGTTTTCGATCATTGTGACTACCTATAACCGCCCCGCGCGACTGAAACGGGCGCTGGAGAGCCTGCAAAAGCAGATTCTGCAGGATTTCGAAGTGATCGTGGTCAACGACTACGGTGAATCTGTCGAGTCCGTGCTTCGCGAATTCAGTTTCGACATTACCTATGTGTGTCATGGAAGGAATCGCGGGCTGTCGGCGGCCAGGAACACCGCCTTGCGCCTTGCTCGTGGCAAGTTGATCGGCTACCTGGACGATGATGACGTGTGGCCCGAACATCTGGCCGTACACGCCAAAGCGCATGCGGAGCACACGGAGAGCGTGGTGTACACCGACACGCGCTACGTCTTCAGCAAGGAGGGGGGCTGTCCATTGCGTCGGATCCAGTGTCGAAAAAAGCCTTTTCCAAGGACGGCCTGTTCGTCAAGAATTTCATCACCGTCAACAACTGGACACTGCCGCGCCAGATGCTTGTGGAGGTGGGCGATTGCGACGAGACACTGCCCGCGCTGGAGGACTGGGATGTCTTGTTGCGCTTGGCTGAGCTCTTTCCGTTCGTCCACGTCTGCGAACGTACCTCGGAAGTGTGGTTCCACGGTGATTCGCAGGCGAGGATGACGGCGCGGCAGCACAAGAATTATCCGCGGCTCTATCGAAAACTCTATGCGCGCTACGGTGACCTGGGCAGCGAGGCAGTGCGCGACGGGCGCCGGCGCTTGCTCCAGCAACTCGATGCGGGGAACACCGAACGGCAGGCGGAGGACTACCCGGGCATTTCCGCCAAGCTGCGGCTCGACGAATCATCCGACGCATTCCAAAAACGCGTCGCGGCACTGGCGGCGGCGACATCGGCAAGTGTTGTCGTTGTTGACCCGGAACGTGACGCACAGGCCGTGGAGCGGACCCTGCGCAGCCTGCGCGAGCAATGCCTTGCGCCGGTGCACATCATCGTTTCCAGCCAGCTCCCCGGACCAGACGACACGGCGGCCGACCGAAGCGCGGCCTTGAAGGGCGCCTTGGGCCGCGCGGGCACGGAGTGGACGATCTGCGTCCCCGCAGGCGACACATTGGATCGTTACGCCCTGTTGCTGCTCGCCGAGCGCTTCGTCGATCACTCGGACATGTTGCGCTGCTATGTCGATGAGGACAACATTGCTTCAGGCAAACAGGACGGCCCGATCTTCAAGCCTGATTTCAATCTGGATTTGCTGCGCAGTTATCCGTACGTGGGTTCTTGTCTCGCCATCCGCATGCGAGCGTTTGCCGAGCTGGGCGGCTTGCGCAGTGACTTCAACGCGCTGGCGCATGTCGATCTGCTGTTCCGCTGCGTCGAGCAGTACGGAATGCAGAACATCGCTCATGTTGCCGAAGTGTTGCACCATGCGGCGATGCCATATCCCCAATGGCTGTCATCCGGGGCCGTGGCGGCGGAGTCGTCCCGCGTAGTGGATGCGCACTTGCAGCGTCTGGGTATTGCGCACGAGTTCTGCCCCGGCGGCGCGGCCGGCGTCAACCGGATTGAATATCAGTACGCGCGCAAGCCGCCCGTGTCGATCGTCATTCCGGCAGGCGACAGCTTGCCGGCGTTGAACGGCTTGATCGACAGCCTGCTGGCGAAGACCAGTTACACGAATCATGAGCTGCTGATTGTCGACACCGGCAGCCAGGAACCGGCGGTGCGGACCTATCTGGACGGCATCGAGGGTTTACACACCCCGCAACTGCGCGTGTTGCCTCAGCCGCAGGCTTCGAGTCATTCCGCGTTGTGCAATTTTGCCGCTCGCCAGGCACGTGGCGATTACCTGATCCTGCTCAAGACCGATACGGCGGTGTTGCAGGACGAGTGGATCGAAGCGCTGCTCAACCATGCCCAACGTCCAGAGGTCGGCGTGGTCGGCGCCAAGCTGTACTTGCCGGATGGTCGTGTCCAGCACGCGGGCATGGTGCTGGGTTTACGTGGTCCCGCCGACCACCCTTTCGTCGGCGAGGCGATGGACGCGCCCAGTTACATGCAACGCCTGCAGGTGGACCAGAACTACACCGCGGTGACCGCTGCGTGCCTGATGATCAGCAAGTCGGTCTACGAGGAAGTTGGCGGGCTGGATGAGGAAACCTTCAAGGTCTCGTACAACGACGTGGACCTTTGTCTGAAGGTGCGGGCGGCGGGTTACCTTACGGTATGGACGCCGCATGCACGCCTGATGCACGAGGGAAGTGTCAGTCAGACCAAGGTGGACAAGACCACGCAGGACGCCAAGGCGAAGCGGTTCCAAGC
>JBOHZI010000303.1:0-3063 GCA_050738295.1 Gammaproteobacteria bacterium | reverse complement strand
ATCATGATCAGGGTCACGATAAGCGCCAGAAATCCCTTGGTCCGCAGTTCGCTGCCCACCTGGGGTCCGACCACATTGACCTGTTTTTCGACTACTTGCGCATTCTGTGCCTGCAGGGCGGCCACGACCCGTGCGCCGACGGTCTTGGCGACCTGATCCTTGTTCGGTTGAATGCGGATCATGACGTCCTGCGGCGAACCGAAATGCTGGGCTGAAAAATCCTTGAACCCAACCTGCTGCAGCGTAGTCCGCACCGTCTGCGTGGATACCGCCTGGGGGTAACTCACCTCGACGGCCACACCGCCGGTGAAGTCGATACCCAGATTCAAACCGCGGCCGAACAGCGAAACCAAAGCGGCCAGCAAAACTACAACCGACATCGTCAACGCCAACTTGCGCGTGCGCATGAAGTTGATGTGAGTCTGGCGTTTGAACAGTTCCATTTCGTTACGCGCTCCTCAAACCGGTAGCGACTTGAGTCGACGGCCACCGAAGACGCCGTTGACTATGGCACGTGTGCCCATGATCGCCGTGAACATGGAAGTCACAATACCGAGCGACAATGTGATCGCAAAGCCCTTGATGGGCCCGGTGCCGATCGCGAACAACACCAGCCCCGCAATCAGCGTGGTCAGGTTGGCGTCGACGATGGTCGCCATGGCATGCTCGTAGCCGGACTGAATCGCGGCCTGGGGTGAGGAGCCGACGCGCAGTTCCTCTCGAATACGTTCGTAAATCAGCACGTTCGCATCGACCGCCATACCCACCGTCAGCACGATACCGGCAATACCCGGCAACGTGAGCGTGGCCTGCAGCAACGATAGTAGCGCCACAATCAGCACCAAGTTCATGATGAGCGCAGCATCGGCAATGAGCCCGAACACCTTGTAGTACAGCGCCATGCCGACCACTACCAAAATAAAGCCGAGCACCACGGCGACAAAACCGAGATGGATATTCTGTTTACCGAGACTTGGGCCGATCGTGAGCTCTTCGACGATATTCATTGGCGCAGCCAGCGGTGTGCGCAGCGTCAAGGCGAGGTTCTTGGCCTCTTCCTGCCCCAGACCGGTAATCTGAAAACTGTTGGAAAATACCCCTGCAATGTGCGAATTATTGATCACCCGTTCGACTTTCTTATGGGTTGTGACTGTCTTTCCGTTCACCTTATGCGTTTCGGTGACGTATTGGATATAAAGCACCGCCATCAACTTGTTCAGATTATGACGGGTGACATCGCCCATACGCGCAGCAGCAGCGGAATTGAGGGACACATTGACATCGGGCGTACCGCTTTGCTGGTCGAATCCCGACGTGGCGTCGGTGATTTCCGGACCGTTGGCAATAATCGCCCGCTGCAGCAACACCGGTTGGCCCTGCTGATTCTTGTACAACTGCGCATCGATCGGCACCTGCCCGGTGCGTGCCACATCGGCCGCATCCGCTCCCTGGTAATCGAGCCGGAACTGCACGGTAGCGGTATCGCCCAGTTGCTCCTTGGCGCGGGCCACGTTCTGCATGCCCGGCAATTCGACAATAATCGAATTTGTGCCCTGACGCTGAACCAGCGGCTCGGCCACTCCCAACTCGTTCACACGTCGGCGCAGTGCCGCGACGTTCTGTTCCACGGCCAGGCTACGAATCTGCTGCAAACGCGCCGGCGACGGCGTCACGCGCAGCGTGTAATCGTCCTTGACCTTATAGTCGGTGAAGGTCACCTGCGGATAATTCTTGCGGATTACGTCCTTGGCCTGGTCTCGCTGAGCCGAAGTCGAAAATACGAATTGCAGTGTCTGATTCTTGTACGAGGAACCCGTGTAACGCACCTGCGCCTGCCGCAAGTCGGTTTGAATACTACGCAGATCGTTTTCGAGCGACAGGTCGACCGCCGCCTTGATATCCACATTCAGACGGAAATAGATGCCGCCCACCAGATCGAGACCCTTGGCCAGTGGCCTTAGCCCCAGCGTTTGCATCCAGTGCGGCGTCTGCGGCACCAGATTCTGCGCCACCGAATAGTCATCGGCATTCAGAGCATTATGCACCGCCGAATTGCCCCGAAGCTGATCGTCGGTATCCTTGAAAACGATCACGCCCTTGCCGGATTCGCTGCGCGCGCTCAGGTAGGGGATCTTCGCCGCTTCCAGCGCGCTCGTCGCCTTGTTCAATACCCCCTTGTTATAAGTAGCGGAATTGATCGGCGCGATCTGAACAGCCGGCGCATCGCCAAAAATGCTGGGCATGGCGAAAATCAGGCCCAGCAGCACAATGGCGATAACCAGCAGATTTTTCCACAGCGGATAGCGGTTCATGAGTTAGCCGCCTCCTGCCGTTCATTCCTGAGCGGTAAACGCATCATAGGAATACTTTCCCTTTTATCCGTGTTTGATGGTGCCCTTGGGGAGTACGGTTCCGATGGCGTTTTTCTGCACCCGGATCTCTACACCCTTGGAAACTTCGATGCCGACGAACTGCTCTCCGAGCTCGGTTACTCTGCCCAGCATGCCGCCGTTGGTCACCACTTCGTCGCCCGTACCGATCTGCTCGACCATCTGCCGATGTTGCTTCTGGCGTTTTTGCTGGGGCCGGATCAATAGAAAATAGAAGCCCACGAAAAGGACGACCATCAGCAAAATGAAGGTCCAGGAGGAACCTCCCGCTGCCGGCGTACCGCCGCCACCCGCTGCCCAAGCATCGGAAATCAGAAAATGCATCAGCTACCTCGAAATCAGTACATCGAAATGTTAGCGGCACATTATGGCATAGTCTCGACGAAATTCGCGCTTTCGCGGCTTGCGTAGAAATCGCGCCGGAACCCGGTAAAACGCCTGGCGGCGATGGCCGCGCGCAATCCTGCCATCAGTTCCTGGTAGTAATACAGGTTGTGTCCGGTGGCCAGGCGCGCGCCCAGCATCTCGTTGCAGTCCTTGAGATGGCGCAGATACGCCAGGCTGTAGTTCCGGCAGGTATAGCACCCACACTCCGGATCCGGCGACGCCAGTTCCTCGCGGTAGCGCGAATTCTTGAGCTTGATCGTGCCGTGGCGGGTAAAGAGCTGACCGT
>JBOHZI010000302.1:0-3098 GCA_050738295.1 Gammaproteobacteria bacterium | reverse complement strand
GGCTATCTCGATTCATCCATATCTCACGGGTGTGCCGCACCGTATCAAATACCTTGAGGCACTCTACGATCACATTCTGCGCCATACCGACGTAGTCATTTGGACGGGTGGCCAGATTGTTGACTGGTACCGCTCTCAAGTCAGCGCCACGTTGTCAGCTTGATAACGCCAGCGGGCCAGACAGCAGTCGGGAAATCTAGCGCGAGCGCGTATATGCCACTGCCCAAGATTCTGGTAGTGTCGCTTGGCGGGACCATCACAATGACTCGCGAGCGCACGGGAGGGATCGTGCCGACCTTGAGCGCAGCCGATCTTGTCAGTGCCATTCCAGAAATTGGCGACGTAGCGCGCATTGAGGCGCTTTCGCCGATGAATATCCTAAGTGCATCTCTATCGATCGACGACATCGTACGCTTGGCAAGGCTGGTAGATGAACATTTGGCTACCGGTGCCGAAGGGTGTGTCGTGATTCAGGGAACGGATACCATCGAGGAGACGGCCTTTCTTCTGGATCTGCTCGTCAACAGTGATCGCCCCGTCGTAGTAACTGGCGCGATGCGCGGACCCCAAACTCCGGGTGCCGACGGGCCTGCCAACATCCTCGCCGCTGTGATTGTCGCCTGCACTGCGAATGCGTCGGGGTTTGGAACCTTGGTCGTGCTCAACGACGAGATCCACGCGGCCCGTTTCGTCCAGAAATCCCACACGGCGCTGCCATCTGCCTTTACATCGCCCTTGGCCGGGCCCGTGGGGCTGGTCGCCGAGGGTAAGACCAGTTTCTATTTTCGCCTGCCAAACCGCGTGCCGCCTTTTGAACAGGCGGATAACGATGCGCCGGTAGCTCTCATCAAAATAGGTATGGGTGACGATGGACGCTTGCTCAAGCAGGTGCTTCCTGCGGGCTATCGCGGGCTCGTTGTCGAAGGTATGGGCGCCGGTCATGTACCGGCAAGCATTGCGCCAATAATCAGCGAGATCATCGAGTCAATACCGGTCGTGCTTGCCACGCGCGTGCACGCGGGGCCAGCCTTTCGCTCCACTTATGCCTTCGCGGGATCGGAAATCGATCTACTGAAACGTGGCGTCATTGCGGCCGGCGCGCTTTCAGGCGTTAAGGCACGCCTCCTTCTCTCACTTCTTCTACGAGGGGGCGACCGCAGTGGGGTGGTAGAGGCTTTTCAGAGATATGGCTGACGGAAAGACCGCGTGAGATCACGTGGAACGATTGTGGGACGTGCCCGTAATCGGTTCGCGTTGAGTGCTGACACTCGTTTTGCCCGAATGCCGACGCCGGACGACGGGCTACCGATTGACGAAACCGCAAAGTAAAAATCACTGGCGAACACACAAAATGAGCATACTTTCTCACAACGCTAACCACGCCGGATCGTTTAAGATCGGCGGTGATCTTGAGATCAGTCGTCTCGGTTTTGGCGCAATGCGCATCACCGGACCCGGAATCTGGGGAGAGCCCGACGATCGCGCTGAAGTGCTGCGCACCCTTAAGCGTTTGCCCGAAGTTGGGGTGAACTTTATCGACACGGCCGATGCCTACGGGCCGGACATTTCCGAGATGCTCATTCGCGAAGCGTTGCTTCCGTACGGCAATATCGTTGTCGCCACCAAGGGCGGACAGACACGGCAAGGACCGAACCGGTGGGCGCCGGTGGGGCGCAAGGAGTATCTACTACAGCAAGCCCGACGTAGCTGCCGCCATCTCGGCGTGGAACAGATCGCACTGTGGCAGCTGCATCGTGTTGACCCGAAGACCTCACGCGAGGAACAGTTTGAAGCTATCTGGTCGCTGCTCGATGAAGGAGTCGTCCGCCACGCCGGACTGAGCGAAGTTTCGATAGCCGAAATAGAAGCGGCATCCAAGGTTTTTCCGGTGGCAACAGTGCAAAATCGCTACAACCTCGTCGATCGCACCAGTGAAGACGTGCTGGACTATTGCGCGCAGCGCGGCATCGGATTCATCCCTTGGAATCCGCTGGCAGCAGGCGCGCTCGCCAAGCCGGGCTCGCCGTTAGACGACGTGGCAAAAGCCCGCGGGGTTGCGCCCGGCCAGATTGCGTTGGCCTGGCTGCTCAAACGCAGCGCAGTAATGCTTCCGATTCCCGGCACATCGAAAGTCTCCCACCTGGAGGCAAACGTAGCCGCGGCGGATATCGAACTCTCCGCCGACGAATTCACTGCACTGGATCGCGCAGGGCGGGATGCGTACGAGCGTTCACAGAAACACTGAATGGCGGCGACTGCATGCAGGAAACCGTCGATTCGGGCGCAATTGCGCCGCCAGACGCATTCAACGCATGAAATGCAACAAAGTCTTTTAAGGAATCGCGATGGCCATCATGAAGCCTGCCCATCCCATACGTTTGTATGGGGCCAAGCTATCCGGACACACGCATCGCGTTCTGCTTTTGTTGAACCTGCTTGAGTTGCCTTTTGAGACAATCGAAATAAATCTTTCGGCGGGTGAAAATAAGCGCCCGGAGTTCTTGACCAAGAACCCATTCGGTCAGATCCCGGTCATTGAAGACGGCGATACGGTGCTCTACGACTCGAACGCCATCCTCGTCTATCTGGCAACAAAATACGACGATGGAAGATGGCTGCCGCGCGACGCGCTGGGAGCGACGACCGTACAGCGCTGGTTTTCCATGACAGCCGGTGCCATTTTAAGAGGTCCCGCCTTTGCTCGCGCAATCAATGTCTTTGGCGCACAACGCAATTATGAGCGGGCCAAAACCACCGCAATAGCGCTTTTCAAGCTATTGGACACCGACCTGCACGGCAAGCAGTTCGCGTTGGGCAATGCGCCAACCCTCGCCGACGTAGCCGCATATGCCTATATCGCTCACGCCCCGGAAGGTGGGGTATCGCTTGATCCTTACCCGAATGTGTGTGCATGGCTGCGACGAATAGAAGCACTGCCCCGTTTCGTTCCAATGCCTGTGACCAAAGCGGGTTTGCTGGCAGAGTGATCCGAGGGCTCACTAACGCGCATCAACCATCGTGTTAAAAACCGCACGCGGCACCAGGCTGAGCGGGCCGAACGGCTGCGGCCGCAACGAGGGATCGGCGCTGTTCTCGCA
>JBOHZI010000301.1:0-3115 GCA_050738295.1 Gammaproteobacteria bacterium | reverse complement strand
ACGCTTCCAGTCGGTGCGCTTAGGGGGGTGGCGGACGCGTTCCGCGGTCACCCGTCAGGCCTCGGCCGGGCCGGCGCGATCATCGTGGGGCTGGGCATCACCGCGGTCGGCTACATTGCGACCAAGTTGAATACGGCTATCGCGAAGCCCGATCAGGTGCCCCAGCTTCAAACCAGCTGACCACCGCCTGGACCCCATCGGCAAGCGATGTGGCGGGCCGCCAGTCGAGATCCCGCGCGGCCCGCTCCCAGGCGAGCGCGCTGCGCGATAGCTCGCCCATGCGCGTCGGTGCGAACACCAACTCGCTGTGGCAGCCGGTGAGCCGCGCCACCAGATCGGCGAGATCCAGCACATTGACCTCTGTCCCGGTTCCGATGTTCCAAGTGCCGGCCTTACCGTAGTCGGCTGCCGCCAGCAACGCGGTCACACAATCGTCGACATAGACGTAGTCCCGCGTTTGCTTGCCATCTCCGTAGACGGTAAACGGCTTCCCCTGAATGCCGTTGGCGCAGAATGCCGAGATCACTCCGGCCTCACCGGAAGTCCCTTGCCGCGGACCATAGACGTTAGCGAAACGCAGGATAGCATGCTCTGTGCCGAACATGCGGTTATGCAGGCCGACGTATTGCTCGGCACAGTACTTCGCCACCCCGTACGGAGAACGAGGCGCAGGTAGGGTATTTTCCGAGGATGGAACCGGGGCGTCCTCACCGTAAAGAGCACCACCGGTCGAGCAGAAGATGACGCGAGCGCCCGCAACGCGTGCCGCCTCAAGCAGGTTAATTGTCCCTACGACGTTCACCTCGGCGTCCTCGGTCGGCCGCGCAACGGACACGCGCACATCCACCTGCGCGGCAAGATGGCAGATCAGATCGGGTTTGAAGTCTGTGACCAGTTCACGCAACACGTTCGTGTTGAGAACGCTCTCCTTGTGGAGTTCCACGCCTTCGGGCACCCGACCAACACGACCTCGGGAAAGATCGTCAATTATGCAAACCTTGTCTCCGTTGGCAAGGAACGCCTCACATACATGTGATCCGATAAAGCCAGCGCCACCCGTGACAAGTACTCGCATGCTCCCCCCAAATCTTTAACGACTTGTCCGGCTCCAAAGCAGCCGTAATCGGGTTAGTTTGCGTGAACAGCCTTGCCAACCCGACACCATGGCAAGGGCAGTCCGGCATTAGGGCAAAGTTACTTCAACAGTTGCTATCGGCTGTTCTGTTTCACTTTGCAGCAGCGAGCGCCTGGGCTTCTGCTTCTGCACGAAGCTTGCGTCAGGCTGCGATACGCGACTAGTTCGCTCTAGGAAACGCTCGCGCATGATGAACTTGGCGATGCGTATGCCGTCGCGCATGACCTTCAGGTTGCTCATGCCGTGAAGTCGAAGATGCTCGTGGCTCGGGATCTCCTGGATCGCCAAGCCCGCCTTGGCGGCCCTGACGTTCATCACGGTCTCGACCTCGAACCCGTCACAGTCCAGGTCGAGCTTGGACAGGTGCTTTGCCCAGAAGGCGTTATAGCCGTAGCACAGGTCCGTGTAACGCGTACCGAAGAAACTGTTGACGAGGCCGCTCAGGATCTTGTTACCGAGATGCCGAGAAAACGTGATGTCATCGGTACCACCGCCACTGGCGAATCTGGAGCCCTTGGCAAAGTCGGCTCCGGTAACCAGTGCGCCGACGAACCGCGGAATCTCGGCGCCGTCGGTTGACCCGTCGGCGTCCATCATGACAATGATCTCGCCCTTGGCCGCTGCGAACCCCGCCCGGAGGGCATCTCCCTTGCCGCGACCCTGCTGGTGGACGATCTTGATCGCCGGGTACAGCTTCTCTGCGACCGCCACGGTGTCGTCTTCTGAGTGGCCGTCTACCAGCACGATCTCGTCGACCCACTCCGGGATCGTGCCGAAGACGTGCTCAAGGTTACGTGCTTCGTTCTTAGCCGGAATGACAACGCTGACGCTGGGCATGATTGCGACCCCGCTGCCTATAGCACGGTAGTCGGCAAATTCATTTCGCCCGGAGATCCCACCCATCTCCGCCCCTCCCCAAAGCCGAGAATTCCGCTGCGCTGGCACTGGGCCGCGCAGCGGACTAATGACTTGCGAGTTGATTGCAAGCCTGCAATCAAGTGATTAGATCACCGCAAGACACATCAAACCGGCATGCCCCAAACCCGGCATGCCAACAGGTCGCCATCACCTAGATTTCCGCCATCCACCTAAGGCTCGACCCCACATCGAGCAGACAACTTGGGTGAGAGTGTAACAGTCAGCCTCAATCTTCGCGGGTTTCTCGGGTCTTTACATAAACGACATAAAGTAGCCGACGCGAGCGGGTGGCAGATTCCAGCATAAGAGGGTATTTGTAGCTCAATACGTGACGGCTTGGTAACTCTATCGAGGTCCGGAATGCGTCGAAACGGCAAAATTGATCAAACCCCGTGAATCAAATTCGCCCGCAGAGCACCGATTATTTCCAAAGTAATACAGAAATAATCGAGAAAGACACATAGACAAACGTAATTGAACAGTTTAGGGTTTGCTTTTCTTTCTTGCGTGGCGGACGATCGCGGCGGTGCCGATGACGGCGGCGGCGGTGCCGGCGGCGCTTGCGGCGGTGATGGCGGCGTCCTTGCGGGCGAGGCGGCGGCCGACGACCGCGTGATGGCCGGCGCGGTCGGCGAGGAGAACCGACAGCGCCTCGGTGTTGGTGAACGTCGGCCGCCAGCCGACGGCGTGCAGCGCGGTGCAGTCGACGACCCACGGGTATACGACGTAGCGCAGCTCGACGGACGGGGCGGGGGTCAGGCCCAGGCGGTGCAGCCGCTGCGCGGCGCTGAAGGTTAGCCTGGCGGGCAACTCGACCGACTTCAGGCCGCTGAGCGACTCGACCTCGGCCTGGGAGAGTGACCCGTCACAGCCGACGGCGAAGTCGCCGGTGACCGTGGCCTCGGCCGCCAGCTCAAGCGCGGTCACCAGGTCATAGACGTGGCAGAACTGCCAGCGCGGGGCGCAGCCACGCACGACCAGCAGCCTTGGAGCCTCGAAGTGCCTGGTCAGCATCGTGTCGACGGCGCCGCCGACGAGGGCCGCCGGGCGCACGACGGTCAC
>JBOHZI010000300.1:0-3120 GCA_050738295.1 Gammaproteobacteria bacterium | reverse complement strand
GCCCACACGATGTTGCTGACATAGCGAAAACCCCACGCCTTCATGACCTCCAGACCATCGGGCAGCAGCGCATTCGGCACCCACAAGTACAAATGCGCGTTCGGCGCGAGGATGCTTTTCACGTCCAGCGCCATGATGTCGTCGAGCGACATGGTGGAATACCGATCCAGCCGTCTATGCTCTGGCGCAATTTTTCCGGTTCGATTGGCAAATCGCCACGGCGGATCAGCAAGGACCGTTGAAAACCCGCCGACAGTGCGAGGTAGGGCGGGCGGCAAGGATTGGGGACGCAGCGGCTTGGTGGTCATGTGTGCCATCCTAGCATGAAAGATCTTGTAAAAGATCTATTTCTCGAACGAGGTGTTGCCAGCGTGACTTCCGTGTGTCTCACGGAGTGGAACAGGCGAAAACACGGGTCAGGGCCGACTTTCTACGCGTAATCCGTTTGATTCGGGACGCGTTGTTGCGCAGCGCGGGATGCGCTTCTTCAAGGTCGTTATCGGTCTGCAGGCCCAGCCTTCCACCAACAGATTCCGGCACGCTGCGCACGCCTGGGACGAAGCCCGCTCACCAACGTTTCACCTCACGGCTGTTTGACTCCGCGGCCCTTCAAAACGGTTTTCCACTGCTTCCGATTCTGCGAGACCTCGATCTTCACCGTCACCTCGGTCGGGGACGTATAGACGTAGCTGATGCGGTCGTAGCTTTTCTTGCCGTGCGCATCCTCTTCGCCAGTCTCGGTCCAGGTGTTGCCGCGCAACTAAAAAAGGTGTCAGGGACAATTTCTGACACGGCAACGGGGCGAGGGACGATGCAGGAACCTTAAAGAAGGGTGTCAGGGACAATATCCGTGGCAAAAGGGCACGGAGGCAATTTGAAAACAGGGGGAAACCTCAGGGTCAGCGTGCACTTTTCCGATACGCATGGGTAGCGCAATTCGCTTTGCTTGGCCGGATCGACTAGGGGCTACATCTGCTCTTTGATCCCCAGTCTAATCAGCCACCATGTCATCGGATAGGCGGTGACGAAGCCGACCATCATGGCGATCTGTATCATCAACCAGAACTCGGGCGTGTTCACTTCCAGCTTCACGCCGATCAGAGTACCGAAGAAATAGAAATTGGCGAGTGCCATGAAGCCGTACATGCCAATCTGCCAGGCAGTGACCGTCAGAGCGTCCGACTTCAACGCGGCTACGATGCCATCCCGGAAGCCGAGCCCGCGCATCGGGGCGATGGTGAGATATTGGAATCCGATGCCAAAGACGAACGCAAAAATGAAGTCTATGACCCAGACGGCGAATATTTTGTCGGGAAAGATAGACTGATAGCCGAACCACACAGCGATCGCCGGAAGGAAGAAGACTAGCCATTCCGACAGGATGTCGCCGAGAGTGCAGCCCGCGCCGCAATGGGTGTCGCCGATGCCGACGGCTGCAAAGAAGGGCTTGCCCGGCGCGTGGTGGCTGTTGTGACCTGTATTGCGGCCGAAGCGAAAATATCCCCATAGGCCTAGCGCCCCGGCATAGAGGCCGGTGATTGGCCATACCACGCCCATGATCCACATATGTTGCGGGTGACGCCTAACGTCGACGAAGAGGATGAGCGCGCTGACCGCACCGACGAGCAGCGAAATAATGGCGAGTGCGTGCAGCCAAGAAGGAATCATAAGCCGAGCTTCCTCTGTTCAATCCGGATGGAACGAGTAGTCGCCATCTGTGTCCAAAAGAATATCAACTCAACCAGTAGTCCGCTCAATCCCAGATCGCGGTCATTTACGACGCGCCGGAAGTGATGCTGGATGGCGGCGATATTGATGTGATTGGAAAAAGGTGGAAAAGGTGTCAGGGACAATTTCCTGACAGGGCTACGGGGCGCGGGATGATGCAGGGGCTGGGCGTTGGCTGATGGTGTTCGCGGCGCTCGGGAGTGATGCTTTGGTGCATGGCCCGGCTTCCGCGCTTCGATCTTCCCGGCATTCCTCAGCATTTGGTGCAGCGGGGCAATAACCGGCTGCCGTGTTTCCTGGATGACGAGGATCGGCAGAACTACTTGCAGTGTCTGCTGCAGGCGCTAAGGCGATTCGGCTGCAGGCTGCACGCGTATGTGTTGATGGACAACCATGTGCATCTGCTGGTCACGCCCGATGAGGCGGGTGCGCTGTCGCGGCTGATGCACACGTTCGCGCGCAACTACGTCGGTCGATTCAATGATCGCCACGGTCGCACCGGGACACTGTGGGAGGGCCGATACAAGGCTTGCCTCGTGGATTCGGGCCGGTATTTCCTGGCGTGCAGCCGCTACATCGAGCTCAATCCGGTGCGTGCATGGATGGTGCCGCATCCGGCTGACTATGCGTGGTCGAGCTGGCGCGGGCAGGTCGGCGAACGCATTGACCCGCTGCTGACGCCGCATGCGGAGTATCTTGCGTTGGGTGCCGATGCTGCTGCGCGGGCGTCGACGTACCGGGCCTTGTTTGACGATGCGTTGCCGGCAGAACTGGTGGACGACATCCGCCGATATCTGCGGCAGCAGAAGGCACTGGGGACCGATCACTTCCGGGTATGGGTGGAGGCGCGGACCGGCCGGTTTGCCGGTCTTCGCAGGGTGGGGCGACCACTGCGATCGGGTTCGGACAATAAGGGGACGGAGGCAATTAAGTCCGTTGCTCGCGCACGATAGTAGGTGCTTGGCGTTAGTTTGCCGATCGAAACTCCTCGAAGCGCAGCGCGAGTCGATCGCGGTCAGGTAAGTCTCGTGGTCGGGCGGGTAGACGGATTTCGTGGCGATCAAGCTGCTTCAGGACTTCCAGCATCGGCCCATCTCTCTGATCCATCAACCGTGGCGAGACGTGCAGGCGGTAGTCAGGATCAATGCCGATCAAATGTGCGTCGAACGCGGCGTGATGGATTTTCGTTAGCGGAATGCCATTCGGGACGACCGGTTGGCCCAATGCTTCGTGTTTGTCGCCAATGATGTGGGCGGCATCAAGCAACATGGGCTCGGGCAATCCGCTCAAGGCGCAACGCCCCTCATATGCGGTGAGCACCGCCTGCCGAAACGTTGCTTGGTGCAGGCGTTGTTTGACAGCGCTCAGCGCATACCGCCGAGCCGGCTGCTC
>JBOHZI010000299.1:0-3126 GCA_050738295.1 Gammaproteobacteria bacterium | reverse complement strand
CACCACGCGCGTGTGGTTCGCTCCGCTCAGTGCCCCCGAAATCGATGGCTATATTGCCAGCGGCGAGCCGCGCGGCAAGGCCGGCGCCTACGCGATTCAGGGCCGTGCCGCCTGTTTCATTCCCCGCATTGAGGGATCCTACTCGAACGTCGTTGGTCTTCCGCTCGCACTCGTCTGGCAGCTCTGGCAGTCGATCAGAACTCCACCATCCGGGCTGTGAACTGAATCGAGCGCGGTCCGCCAAACGACGACGTTGATGGCGCGAACAACGGCATCCCTGCGGAAAATACCGGCGAAGCGGCAGTTCCGTAGTAGTCGATTGCGTTCGGCCCAAACTCGCGGTTGCCGTGATTGGTGAAGTTGAACACGTCCAGGAACAGATCCAGATGCCGTCCCGGGTTGCGCTTCAGCGTGAAATCCTTCACGAAACGGATATCGAGATCGTACATCGCCGGTTGCCGCAGCGAATTCCGCGCCACCACCTGACCGTTCAGAACTGCGCGGTCGTTGCGGTCGGCGCCGTCGTTCTGCGTGTCAAAGCCGATGATTGGCGTGTACGGCAGCCCCGAGCGCCACATGAAAATCGGATTGATCTTGAATCCGAGCGGCAGGCGGTCGGTTCCGCTGATATTGAAATTGTTGCGCACGTCCTGATTGGCGTAGCCCGCTTCCAGGTTGAGGTCGAACGGATCGAGCGCGGTAACCATGCCGAATGGTCCTTGCTGGCTGGCGTCATCGCGCGTACGGGAAAGCGTATAGTTCGCCATCAGACCCAGGCTGTAGGGCAAGTTGAGATTGGCGGTCGTTGCCCAACCGTCGTAGGTCGAGTGGCCGCTGGACTGCGTGAGCAGCAATTGCCCGACATTCGGCAGCGGCCGTGCCGCCGGGAAAATCGGCATGCCCTCGGCGTCGAACGCCGGCGGGTTGAGATTATCTTCGATCATCCGCTCCAGGTCCCATGTGCTGTTGTGCGTAAAGCCGGTGGTGAGGTTCACGTGCTTGCCCAATTGCTGCTGCACGCTCGCGGCCGCCTGGAATGACCGCGGGTTGCGGAAGTTCGACGCTATGCCTACCGCCAGTGCCGCCGGCGTGGTGAGCGTAGAGGGCGCGGCGCTCAAGCCGTTGCCGGAGGCAGCCAGCGCCAGGAGCGCGGGGTCATACGTGCTGTCCGCCATGATCGCGTTCAGACCGTTATTGGTGAAAACACGGTTGAAGTACGTCGCCGGCGTCGGCGCGTCGAATAGCCCCGCCGAGAGCCGCACCACGGTACTGCTGCGCGGATTCCACGCCAGCCCCAGCCGCGGCTGCCACTGCGCGAGATCGTTCGGAATGAGCCCCGTCCCGGGAATCGCGGCGTTCGGTGTGTTAGGCTGCGGATTCCACTGCCCATCCCAGCGCAGCCCGGCGGTCACCGCCACCGTATCCGTCAGCGACAGACGGTCGGTGAAATACAGATTGGAGCGCTTGTCCACGCCCTGATACAGCAGGGAACCAGCACTGGCCGCAAACGTCTGTTGAAACCGCCGTACGTTCCCCGCCAGGTAGTCTGCCAGCGAGTTGTAGTCGTAGCGCCCGTTCAGATTCGCCTGCTCGAACTCCGTGCCCGGATCATACGACCATCCACCGCCAATGTGAACGAGGTTGCCATGCCAGGTAAACGTTGCCTCATCGCTAAAGCCGCGCTGATCCGATACGTAACGATGTTCGGCCAGCGCGCTGCCGCCGAGCACGCCAAATCCGTTGATGAAAACCTCGGGCGCCACGCTGGTGGGCGTGAAGTCACGCCGGTCACCAGCCCACTGCGCCAGTACCTGATTGACGATCCCCGCGCCCAGCGTCGAGGTCAAATTCATGCGCAGCCAATCGCTTTGCCCACTCAGGCTGGAGCCGGTGCTGGCCTCCGTCCAAACCTGGGTCGAGCCCGGATCATAGTTGTCAAAGCGTACGTAGTTGAAATTTCCTTCCAGAGTCAGTGAGGTATGCGCGCTCAGTGTCGTATCCATCCGCAGCGAGACCGCCGTTGGCGTATTGTGGCCGACGGTTTCGCCTTGCGCAGTCAACAGATTGGCGGGCACAACCGTACCCGGCGCTTGCGGCTGGAACTCGGTGTAATAGGGAACTTCAGCTTCGTCGTGCTCGGCGCCGAAGTAAAAATAAAGCTTGCGTATATGGTAGCCGACGCCAAGTCCATAGTTGTTGACGGTATTGTCGAGCTTGTGCCCGAAGGCATCGCTGCCCGACCATTCCCGCGGCCGGATGATGAAGAACTCCTCGCCTCGCACCCGCTTCGCGCCTGGCTTGGTCGCCACATTGAAGAATCCGCCGTTCGTGTCGCCTACGGCCGCACCCGCGCCCGAATGCACGAGCGACATTTCCTGCACTGCCGTCTGCGGGAAAAACAGCCCGCCATCCTTGGCCCCGCGTGCGCCGCCCTCGAGCGGATCATTGAAGTTGAATCCGTCCACCTCGACTTTGGTGGCGTGCGGCCGTTGCCCGGAAACCGACAGACCCTTGTCGGTATCCGCGCTGCTGCCCGACAGCATGCCAAATTCCTGGAACTCGCGCGAGCGATTCGGCATGTAGGTTACATGCAGCCCCGCCACCGCGTTCGCCACCTGCGGGCTGCGCTTGTTGGTGGCAGGCGCGGTCGTTTGCCCCTCCACCAACTCCGCACGCCCGGTGACGGTCACCTGTTGGCCCGCTTGGGCCACCCCCAGCACCAGCGTCACCGTTACACTGCCGCCCACGCCCAGGGTAACCCGCTCCGGGTGCGCCAGCTTCAGACCCGGCGCCAGAGCATTGATGGTGTAGCCGCCAGCCGCCAATTGAGCCGCGGTAAAGCGCCCGTCGGCGCCGGTATGCAGCACACGGGCGCCGCCGATGCCGCTGACGACCGTGATCGTCGCCTTGGGAACCGCCTTGTGCTGAGCATCGAGCACCACGCCAGAGATCGTTCCCGTCGCCGCCTGGCCCCAGGCCACTGCCCCCAAAAGGAGAAACACCATCGCAAGTTTTCGCATTCTTCTAAAATATGGTCTTTAGCTCCACGGTTCGAGTAGTAATTGGAGTAGGTCGTGCTGGTCATGCGCAAACGCAAACAAACTCGTCCGCCCACTGCCGCCAAAT
>JBOHZI010000298.1:0-3135 GCA_050738295.1 Gammaproteobacteria bacterium | reverse complement strand
ACGCGGTCGCGCCGGAGTCTTTGCGCGTGGCTGGCAAGGAATGAGGAGAGAAGTTTGCTCATTGCAAATGAACGACGAATGGACGCTGTCCAGGCGTGCGCAAAGGCCTGTCCCCTATGGGGTTTGGCCCCAAAGGCCCGACTGCTGCGTTGCCCGGCTTGACCGTAGTCCCTGCTACGGTGCTGCGCCGAGCGCCTTGACGGCCCGGCGCTGGGACAGCAACGCGGCTCACGTGGTATTTCGAGATAGGTTCTAATATGTGGATTCTGCGTCTGATTCTGATTCTGCTGGGCGTGGCCTTTGTCGCCGGAGTGTACTTTTACACCCGGCGTCATCCGCCGCGTGCAGGTCGATCGGAGACCGTTCGCAGCGAGCCTTCGCTCACGTTGCAGGAGGCGTCTGCCAAGGCAGATGTTCGAACCGAACCCCACGTGTCCGTCCCAGGCGAAAGTACGCCACCGCTTCACGCGGACAATCCGGAGCCGCAGCTAGAGCCAGAGTCAGAATCACATTCAGACTCAGGGCCGGGGCCAGAGGTGCCTGCAGCGCCGACAGAAGCCCAGCCCGAGACCCTGCGGGAAAGTATTTTTTCGCTGATTTTGCGCTTGCCCCGGGAGGGTGCCGAGGCGTCCCGCGTGCTGCATCAACTGGAGCGGCTGGGGCTCGTGCTCAATGACCAGCATATTTATCACCGCATCGAGCCCGATGGCGAACTCGTATTCAGCGTGGCCAATCTGTTTGAACCGGGCACGTTGCATCCGTTGCAGCCTGATGCCTTGCTGCAAGGTTTGAATTTCTTTTTTATTGGTCTGCCCTCGGCGGCTACCAGTGCTCGTTTCGACCGCATGCTGGGTACGGCTTACGAATGTGCGAACCGCTTCGGTGGACAATTGGAAGACGCGCAGCATCGGCGCCTGACTGCGGCGCGCGAACTGGAGCTGAAGCTGAGTGCCGCCGGGGCACGCAATGGCTAGATCGGAGGCTCCTGCTATTCCGGCCACTACCGAGAAACGGATTGCGACATTGCGGACTACGATTCGCGCGCACAATCATCGTTATTACGTGCTCGACGAGCCTGCGGTCTCCGATGCCGAATACGATACGCTGTTGCGTGAGCTGCAGGCTCTGGAAGCAAAATACCCGGCAGCAGTCACCCCGGATAGCCCGACCCAGCGCGTCGGTGCAGCACCGAGCGCTGCCTTCACCGAAGTCGTGCATGCCGTGCCAATGCTCTCGCTGGCGAATGCTTTTGATGAACAGGAAGTCGTGGATTTCGACAGGCGTTTGCGTGAGCGCATCGAAACGGCTGACGAACTGACCTATATGTGCGAACCCAAGTTCGACGGCCTGGCCGTATCGCTGCGTTACGAGCGGGGTCAGTTGGCGCAGGGCGCGACCCGCGGCGATGGCATGAGCGGAGAGGATGTAACCGCCAATGTGCGCACCATCAAGTCGGTTCCGTTACGGTTGCGGGAAGAGGCCCAACCGCCAGATTTTCTCGAGGTGCGTGGCGAGGTGTTGATGCCGGTTGCCGGTTTCGAGCGGATGAATGTCGAGGCCGCAGAGAAAGGCGAAAAGGTATTCGTCAATCCGCGCAACGCCGCAGCGGGCAGTTTGCGCCAACTCGACCCGTCCGTTACTGCGCGGCGCCCGCTGGTGTTTTATGCCTATGGAGTGGGCGAGGGCCACGATGCGATCGGTACCGACACGCAATCGGCGCTGCTCGAACGTCTGGCCGAACTCGGTTTGCCGGTGACCCGCGAACGCGAACGGGTCACCGGGGTAGCGGGTTGTCTGGACTATTATCGGCGCATGAGCGAAGCTCGTGCCGGGCTCGATTTTCAAATTGACGGCGTAGTGTACAAGGCCGACAGCTATACACAGCAGCAGGCGGCGGGTTTTGTGGCGCGGGCGCCGCGCTGGGCCATTGCGCACAAATTTCCCGCCGAGGAGGCCACCACCGAATTGCGCGCCGTGGAATGGCAGGTCGGGCGCACCGGCGCACTCACGCCGGTGGCACGTCTGGAGCCGGTATTCGTGGGCGGCGTGACCGTCTCCAATGCCACCCTGCACAACCCGGAAGAACTGACCCGCAAGGATGTACGTGTTGGCGATACGGTAGTTGTGCGCCGGGCGGGCGATGTGATCCCGGAGATTGTGCGCGTGGTGCTGGAGAAACGACCGGCCCATACAGCACCGATGCAGTTGCCGAGCCAGTGCCCGATTTGCGGATCGGACGTGGAACGCCGCGATTTGCGTCCTGTGCGCAAGGACGATGCCGAACGCGAAGCCGCCACGCTTTATTGCAGCGGTGGGTTGTCGTGCCCAGCCCAACGCAAGGAATCGCTGCGTCATTTTGCCTCTCGCAAGGCGATGGATATCGAGGGGCTGGGCGAGAAGACAATAGCCGAATGGGTTGACGAGGGGCTGCTGATCGATGCCGCCGATATTTTCCACCTGCACGAACACCGCGATGCATTGATCGGGCACGATGGCTACGGTGAAAAATCCGTTACCGAGCTGCTGACTTCCATTGAGCAAAGCAAATCCACAAGCCTGCCGCGTTTCCTGTACGCGCTCGGTATTCCCGAAGTGGGAGAAGTGACGGCCAGGAGTATTGCCGAGTCCCTGGGTTCCTTGTCCGAAATTGAACGGGCGGCACGGGAATTCGAGGTGCAGTGCATGGATTTGCGTGAGCAGGGCGTACCCGAGCATCTTTTCGGGGCACGTCTGAAGGAAACGGATCTGCTGCAAGTCGAAGGCGTCGGTCAGGGAGTCGCTGCCTGTATTGCTCATTTCTTTGCACAACCGCGTAATCGGGATGTTATCGAGAAACTACTGAAGGCGGAGATACACTGGCCCGAAGTGGAAGCGCGTGTGGGCGGACCACTCAGCGGGAAAACGTTTGTACTGACGGGAACATTGCAAGGCTTTACCCGGGACGAGGCAAGCGAGTGCATTACGGCTTTGGGTGGCCGCGTAATCGGCAGCGTTTCGAAGAAAACCGACTATGTTGTTGCCGGAGCCAATCCGGGTTCCAAATTGAGCAAGGCCGAGCAGTTGGATCTCGCCGTGCTAGACGAAGCGGCTTTCCTGGAAATTCTGGGAAACAGGTGATCGAGCTCCGGTTTGTAG
>JBOHZI010000297.1:0-3145 GCA_050738295.1 Gammaproteobacteria bacterium | reverse complement strand
TTTCGAGACCGCCGACGACAACGGCATGATGGTGTCGATGATCCAGTCCAACTATGCCGGCATGGGCTCGGGCCTGGTCGCCGACAGACTCGGCTTCATGTTCCAGGATCGCGGCGCACTGTATTCGCTGCACAGCGGCGATGCCAATGTCTATGCGCCGCGCAAGCGCCCATTCCATACCATCATCCCCGCGTTCGTGATGAAGGACGGCAAGCCCTGGCTCGCGTTTGGCGTGATGGGCGGTGACATGCAACCGCAAGGTCAGACCCAGGTGCTGGTGAACATGATCGACTTCGGCATGAACGTGCAGGAAGCAGGCGACGCGGCACGCTGGCGGCATTTCGGCAACGCCACGCCTACGGGGCTACCGTCAGAAGGCATTGGCACCGTCAAGATGGAATCGGGTTTCGATCCGCAGATCAAGGCCGAGCTCGAGAAACGCGGCTACAAGGTAATCAACCTGACGCCCGGCACCCCCGGCGTGTTCGGCGGTTACGAAGCGATCATGTTTGACCCGGTACAGCATGTGTACTGGGGCGCCAGCGAGATGCGCAAGGATGGCGAAGTGATCGGTTATTGATGCTGCGATCCTTTTTAACAAGGAGTCCACGATGAAGAAATTTCTGGCGGTCTATACCGGCACCCCTGCAAGCGTGGAAAAGAAAGGCTGGAATGCCATGACTGAGGTACAACGCAAGGAACGCGAAAAACAGGGTATGGAAGCCTGGAAAAAATGGGGCGGAACCCATAAAGCCAGCATCGTCGGGGCGGGCGGACCGCTCGGCAAGACCAAGTGCATTTCCGAACGGGGCATCGAAGATACCCGAAACAATCTGGCCGCGTACGTGATCGTGCAAGCCGAATCACATGAAGCGGCGGCGCGGTTGTTCGAAAACCACCCTCACTTCGCGATTTTTCCCGGCGATGCGGTCGAGATCATGGAATGCCTGCCGCTGCCGGGAATGTAAAACCGGCATCTCGCCAGGATAGCTGCAGGGCTGCCGGTTAGGCTTAAGATATGAGGGGTTCCCCAAACTCTGCCTGAGGGCATCAGCATGAACAAGTTACCAAAGTGGTTCATTCCTGTCGCAATCGTCGCGCTGATATGGAACCTGCTCGGGTGCGCAGCGTTCCTGTTCGATGTCATGCTCACGCCCGAGGATGTGGCGAAGATGAGCCCGGCCGAGCAGGCAATGTATGCGGCACGCCCCATGTGGTCTGTTGCTGCAACAGCCGTGGCAGTGTGGCTTGGAGCGTTTGGTTGCGTCGGTCTTATCCTCCGTAAGCGCTGGTCGTTGTTTTTAGTCGTACTGTCATTGCTCGGAGTGATTGCCCAGGATATCTACTTGTTCGTGCTCAGTGGTTCGGCAGCGCAAGCTGGCATCATTGCCTATGTGACGCAGGGAATTGTTTTGCTCGTGGCGATCGGTCTGGTGCTGCTGAGTCATCAGGGCGCCAAACGACAGTGGCTTGCCTGACTTCAACTAACCGGCGAAAACCATCATGCCCAAACTTCGCGTCCAGAGTTTTGCGGTCTCGCTCGACGGTTTCGGTGCCGGACCTGATCAGGATCTCCAGAATCCGCTCGGCGTGGGCGGACCCGAACTCATGGAATGGTTCTTCCATACTCGCGTCTGGCGCGACATGTACCAACAGGGCGAAGGCGAAACCGGTATCGATAATTCGTTTGCCGAAAAAGGCTTCGAGAATATCGGCGCCTGGATCCTTGGCCGCAACATGTTCGGCCCGATCCGCGGACCCTGGCCGGATGAAAGCTGGCGCGGCTGGTGGGGCGAAGAACCGCCCTATCATGTCCCTGTCTTCGTGCTGACCCATCACGCACGCCCTCCCCTCGAGATGGCCGGCGGCACGGTTTTCCATTTCGTTACCGATGGCATCCATACCGCACTGGAACAGGCCAAAGCCGCGGCAGGTAGCCGCGATGTACGGCTTGGCGGCGGCGTAGCGACGATCCGGCAATACCTGCAAGCCGGGTTGATCGACGAGTTGCATCTGGTACTCCGGCCGATCGTGTTAGGTTCCGGAGAAGCGCTCTTTGACGGCTTGAACCTGCGCGCACTGGGATATGAATGCACCGAATCTGTTCCCGGTGAACGCGCGACGCATGTAATAATGCGAAAGCGCGGCTGACTGACGCCGTTTCTTTGCCAGGAAGCAAAGACAGGATACCCTTATGGCTTACTACCTGATCAAAATTGCTATAACTACCACTCTTATCGTCGTTATCTCGGAGATCGGGAAACGCAATTCATTGATCGGAGCGATTCTCGCTTCCGTCCCGTTAGTTTCGGTATTGGCTATGATCTGGTTGTATGTGGATACCAGGGACGTAAGCAAGGTCAGCGAACTTGCCACTGGCGTGTTCTGGCTGGTACTGCCGTCGTTGGCCCTGTTCGTGGCGCTGCCGCTGCTTCTGAAGTACGGGATCAATTTCTATCTCAGCATGGCGTTAGCGGTTACGATTACGGTAATCTGCTATTTCCTGATGATTGCCGTGTTGCATCATTACGGAATCCGGGTATAAACCATCCGTCCAGCTGCCATGAAGAGACCACCATGGGCACACTTAACCGCACCAGCGCAATCTCACTTCGGAACATGAAATCTGTCACCGCGATTCCGATGTTGACCGCCTATACCACGCCGGTCGCTCGCGCGCTGGAACAGGCCGGCGTACCGGTGCTGCTGGTGGGCGATACGGTCGGCATGGTGGAAATGGGGTTCGACAGCACGCGACACGTCACCATCGAGCACATGCAATACCACATCGGTGCTGTGCGCCGCGGCGCGCCGAACACGCACATCATCGGCGATTTCCCTTACCAGACCGACACCGATCCGGATACTGCGCTCAGGAATGCACGATTGATGCTCGATGCCGGGGCGGACAGCGTAAAGCTGGAAGGTCCGAAATACGATGTGATCCGGCATCTGGTTGCCAATGGCATTCATGTAGTCGGTCACACGGGCTTGACGCCGCAGACTGCGGCCAATTTCAAACAGGTCGGCCGTGACGCGAGAGAAGCCGACCGCATATTTCAGGAAGCGCTCGGCATCTCTGCGGCTGGCACTTTCCTGCTGGTACTCGAACACATACCCAGCACACTTGCCGAAACCATTACCC
>JBOHZI010000296.1:0-3167 GCA_050738295.1 Gammaproteobacteria bacterium | reverse complement strand
ACGCGGCGTTGATCGAGGCGGAACAGGGGGTGCCGGAACTGATCAGTCGTACGCTGGCCGACAGTCTGGAGCGGGAGGTCGCTCCATGACCTATGCGCGCATCATGGGCACGGGCAGCGCTCTGCCGGAGCAGGTCTGGACCAACCAGGATCTGGAGCGCATGGTCGAGACCAGCGACGAGTGGATACGAACCCGCACCGGGATCGAGCGGCGCCATATTGCAAGTGAAGGCGAGACAACGGCCGATCTGGCCGAACGTGCCTCGCGTGCCGCGCTCGAAGCGGCCGACGTCAAGGCAAGCGAACTCGACATGATCATCGTGGGTACCACGACGCCCGATCTCATCTTCCCCAACGTGGGCACGATCATTCAGGATCGGCTGGGTGCCAACGGTTGCGCGGCGGTGAGCTGTGAAGCGGCCTGCAGCGGGTTCATCTATGCGCTTTCAATTGCCGAAAAATTCATCCGTGTCGGCGAAGCCAAGCGCATTTTGGTGGTCGGCGCGGAAACACTGTCCCGCTTCACTGACTGGAGCGACCGTTCCACCTGCATTCTGTTCGGCGATGGCGCGGGTGCCGTGGTGCTCGGGTCATCCGAGGAAACCGGCATTCTCAAGACCCAGCTGTATGCCGATGGCAGTCACCGCGACAAACTCTATTTCCCCTCGGGCGTTTCCAAGGGTTTCGACGATCTGAAATCTGGTTCCGATTTTGTAAAGATGCGCGGCAACGAAGTGTACAAGTTCGCGGTGCGCGAATTTATCAACGCAGCGGTCAAAATTCTCGACGATAGCGGGTTCACGGTTGAAGATCTGGATTGGTATGTACCGCATCAGGCGAATTTACGGATTATCGAGGCGGTTGCCAAACGTCTGAAATTGCCGATGGAGAAGGTGGTCGTTACCATCCAGGATCAGGGCAACACTTCGGCCGCCTCGGTTCCGCTGGCGCTCGATATTGCTGTGCGCGATGGACGTATTCAGCGCGGCCAGACTTTGCTCTTTGAGGCGTTCGGGGGCGGGTTTACCTGGGGCGCGGCGCTCCTCCGCTATTAGACATCTTAGAAAAAGCCGAGCTTGCTACGAGGATTCGAGATCGTCGGGCTCTGAGTGCTGAGTTCCGTAGCCGGTAAGCTAGAATAGGTCGGACAAGCGATCCGGCCCCTCACGGCATGCAATACCGCCACATCGAAACGCCCGCGGCCGGCGAGCCGATTACGGTCAATCCGGACGGCAGCCTTGCTGTGCCAGAGCATCCGATTGTCGTTTGCATCCGTGGCGATGGCATCGGCATGGACGTGACCCCGGTGATGCTTGACGTGGTGGAGGCGGCGGTGACGAAGGCTTATGGCGGCGAGCGCCGCATCGCCTGGGCACGAGCCTATGCCGGCGAGGAGGCGAGTGCGCAGTATGACGGCGAGTATCTGCCCGAGGAAACCATCGATGCACTGCAACGTTATGTGGTGTCGATAAAGGGACCGTTGACGACACCGGTGGGCGAGGGTATTCGCTCGCTCAACGTGACCATACGACAGCGTCTGGATTTGTATGCCTGCGTACGCCCGATCCGTTATTTCCCCGGTATCGATTCACCCATGAAGCTGGCCGACAGCACCGACATGGTGGTGTTTCGTGAAAACACCGAAGACATCTATGCCGGGATCGAATGGCCCGCAGGCAGCGACGAGGCACGCGCACTGGTGAGCTTCCTGCGCCGCGAACTGGGCGTGACCAATATCCGTTTTCCCGCGAGTAGCGGCCTGGGTATCAAGCCGGTGTCACGCGAAGGTTCGCAGCGCCTTGTGCGCAAGGCGATCCAGTATGCGGTCGACAACGACCGCGTCTCGGTGACCCTGGTGCACAAGGGCAATATCATGAAATACACCGAGGGCGCATTTCGCACGTGGGGCTACGAAGTGGCCCGTGAGGAATTCGGTGCCGAGCCGCTTGACGGTGGGCCGTGGTTGGCGCTCAAGAATCCGGTGAACGGCAAGCGTATCGTGGTGAAGGACGTGATTGCCGACAATTTTCTGCAACAGATTTTGCTGCGGCCCGAGGAGTACGACATCATCGCCACCCTGAATCTGAATGGCGACTACATTTCAGACGCATTGGCGGCCCAGGTGGGCGGCATCGGGATGGCGCCGGGCGCCAACCTGTCCGATGCGGTGGCGGTGTTCGAAGCGACGCATGGTACCGCGCCGGATTTTGCCGGCAAGGGCCGGGTCAATCCGGGTTCTATAATTCTGTCTGCGGAAATGATGCTGCGCTACATGGGCTGGCACGAAGCCGCCGACTGTATTCTCGAAGGCGTGGCGCGCACAATTGCGAAAAAGATTCTGACCTACGATCTGGCACGCTTGCGGGAGGCGATTCGCGCGCCCAAACGCGAGGTTGCCGGACAACGCGGGGTGCAGGAGCATTTGCAAAATCTGATTCCCGGTGCAACTCTGGTCGGGACTCGGGGTTTTGGCGAGGCAGTCATCGCGCATATGACGAAGGAGTGACAAGATTATGAGTGAATCAATTCGGGTCCTGATTGCCGACGACCACCGACTGGTGCGTGCCGGCATGAGCGAATTGCTGCGTGAAGAGCCCGGAATCGAAGTCGTGGGCGAGGCCGGGGATGGCGTAGCGGTGCTCGAATTGGCACCGCGTCTGCGCCCCGATGTGATTCTGATGGACGTGCAGATGCCGCGCCTCGGCGGTATCGAGGCGACGCGACGATTGAATGCAACCCAGCCGCAGGCGCGGGTGATCGCCATTTCGGCGCTCGATACCGATCCGGTGCCGGCCCGGATCATGGAAGCCGGAGCCTGGGGGTTTCTCGGCAAGGGTGCTGAGCCGGAAGAGGTGGTGACGGCGGTGCGCAGGGTTGCGGATGGCGAGCGTTATGTACCGCCGGCACTGGCCAAACGACTGGCCTTGGCGGAAAAGGCGGGCGATGCGCAGGGTCAATTCGTGAATTTGTCGCGGCGCGAGCTGGAGCTGGTGTTGTATACGGCGCAGGGGCTGGGTACGCTGGCTGTGGCGCAACGCCTGAGCCTGAGTCCCAAGACCGTAAGTACCTACCGTCGCCGGGTATACGACAAACTGGGCGTCGATAACGATATCGATCTGATCAAACTGGCCGCCGGTCACGGACTGATAACGCTCGAATTGCCACCGG
>JBOHZI010000295.1:0-3168 GCA_050738295.1 Gammaproteobacteria bacterium | reverse complement strand
GCTGTATCCACTCTATCAGGCACAGCTCGGCATTTCCGAACTGATGGTGACGATTATCTTTGCGGTCTACGCCGTCGGGGTCATCGCGGCGCTGATCGGAGTCGGAGGCTGGTCCGATCGGGTGGGCCGGCGGCGAATGCTGTTCGCCGGTATTGCGCTGTCCGGCGCTAGCGCCGTGGTTTTTCTGGTGGACGGCGGACTTGCGTCGCTTTTTATCGGGCGCGTGTTGTCGGGTCTCTCCGCCGGCATCTTCACCGGCACGGGAACGGTCGCCATCGTCGAGCTTGTGCCCGAAGGACGCCGCGGCCGAGCCACCCTGGTGGCTACCGCCGCGAACATGGGCGGCCTCGGCCTCGGTCCGCTGCTGGCCGGGTTGCTCGCACAGTACGCACCGTTGCCGCTTCGGCTTTGCTTCATCGTCGATCTCGCGTTGCTGGTCGTGGCGCTGGCAGGCGTTTGGTATGCACCGGAAACCGTGGCAATCGCCAAGCGGCCGCGGCTACGCCCGCAACGTCTGCAAATCCCTTCGCAGGTGCGCGGCGTATTCATGCCGGCGGCCATCGTCGGCTTCGCGGGGTTTGCCGTGCTCGGACTGTTTACTGCCGTAGCGCCCGCCTTCCTCGGCGGCATACTGAAATTATCGAACCATGCACTGACGGGCGCAGTGGTGTTCGTGGTTTTTGCCGCATCCACGGTCGGTCAGCTCTCGCTCGAACTCGTACCCAAACGCTGGGCGCTTCAGGGCGGATGCCTGATACTCGCCGCGGGCGCGGGACTGCTCGGCGCCGGTGTCGGTCTCGCGTCCCTGGGTTTACTGATAGCGGGCGGCGTGGTGGCCGGGCTCGGTCAGGGGCTGGCGTTTCGTGCCGGCATGGCGGCCGTGACCGCGGCCAGCCCGCCCGAGCGGCGGGGCGAGGTCGCCTCCACCTTCTTCGTCGTGCTGTATGTGGCGATCTCGATCCCGGTGATCGGAGTGGGCGTGGCGGCCCAGTCGCTCGGCTTGCAAAAGGCAGGCGTCTGGTTTGCGATCTTTGTCGGGGTCCTGGCTCTTATCGCGTTGCTCACATTAGTGCGCAGGCGCTCCTCGAACAGTGCGTAAACGCTCCACCGGATAAAGTTCCCGTAGCATTGAGCAAAGCTTACAGTGCGGTATCCAGAGCTGCGATGAGGCGATCCACTTCTTCCGCTGTGTTGTAGTGCGCCATGGATACACGCACGACGCCGTTTTGCCTCTTCAAACCCAGGCGTTCGATCAAACGCCGGGCGTGGAAGTCTCCATAGCGAATGCCGACTTTCGCAACGTCCACGGTCTTTACGATGTCGGCCGAGTCTTTACCGGCTGCGCTGAAGGAAACGATCGGCAGGCGCGATTCCACGGCCGCATCCTGCGGGCCGTGAATCGTGATGCCGGGGCGGCTGTGCAGGTGGTCCAGCAGTTTGGTAACAAGCCGACTCTCCTGGCCCGCTAGTAGCAACCAGGCCGCGGCGAGTTTGTCCTGTGCGGTTTCGCCTGACGGTGCCTGTTCCAGCAGGTAATCGAGCACGGCGCCGAAGCCGTAGGCCGCTTCGTAGCTGAAGCCGCCGGGTTGCAATTTGTACGGCACAGCGTCGCGGCCCAGAAATTCGAGGTTGATGTTGTCGAGCTTGAGTAGTTCGTCGGCCTTGCCATAGAGCACAGCGAGATGTGGGCCAAACACCTTGTAGGCACTGAATACGTAAAAATCCGCAGCGCAGTCCTGCACGTCGACGAGGCGATGCGGCGCCCAGGCAACACCGTCCACCACGAGACGCGCGCCTGCGGCATGTACGCGGCGTGCGACCTCAGCGACCGGTTCTACCGCGCCGAAAATATTCGAAGTGTGGCCCATGCACACCAGCTGCGTTTTCTCGTTCAGCAACTCATCCAGCGCACTCATGTCGAGCCGCCCGGCAGTCACGTCCACCGGCCAGGTGCGGATCGTCACCCCGCGCTCGGCGAGGCGTACCCACGGGGTGATGTTGGATTCGTGATCCGCCTGGCTGACAATAACCTCGTCGCCGATTTCGAGCTGCGAGGCGATAGCACGGGCCAGGCGCGAAAGCAGCACGGAACTGGAGGGGCCGAATACGATTTCGCCGGGGTCGCGGGCGTTGATCAGCGTGGCGGTTTCAAGCGTCGCCTGTTGCAGCCGCGCCACGGCCTGTTGCGAAAGGCCGTAACTGGCGCCGGTTTGTACCGGCGTTGTGCGCATGTATTCGCTCATGCGCTCGATTACGCTATCGAGCACGGCTGCGCCGCCGGCGTTGTCCATCAGCACCCAGCCCTGGTGCAGTGCCGGGAAGCGTGCGCGTACGCGTTCGATATCAAAACTCATGGGCATTCATCCGACCGTTGTTGCAGCCCATCATAGTAGAAAGGCTCTGATTTATTCCGTCGTTCCCGCGAAAGCGGGAACCCAGTCAAACAAAGAATCCCGACGCAGTCGGGATACGAAATCCAACTGGATTCCCGCCTGCGCGGGAATGACGAAGGAGATCAGTACGCGCTTTCCCAGAGCGGCAGTGAAGTGCGCCGGGGTGACGATGAAAGTGTAATCAAAGCTGCCTCTAATACGTGTGACGTGCAGTGTGCCAGAACAAGTGCAGACGTGCGCGCAGGAAGATCGCGATTTCCACGATCAGAAAAACAAGCACGACGTATTGGCCCCATTCGGCAATAACACGCAGCGCTGGATACCAGAAGTCTCCGGTAGGCGAGGACGCTACGCTCAGATGACGGTACAGCTCGTACGAAAAGGCGTAGAACATGCCGTAGGTGAAGTTGCGCGTCCACTGCGTCGAATCGTACACGAGCAGGCCCCGGCGCCAGCCGCGACGGTGTTCACGCTCGCACAGGCGCACGAATTCGATTATTTCGATCACGGCGAACAGTACCAGCGCCACTTCCCATACGCCGAGCAGCACGTCGGGCCAGAAGTTCGAGGTCAGCACCAGGGCGAGACCGGTGATGGACACGGCGCCGTGCACGATGCAGTTGGCGTTTTTCCACTCGACCGCGAGCAGCCAACTGCCTTCAGCATGGTAGTGCAGGGCGATAAGCACGAGCCCCGAGCACAGAAAAATCATGTCGAAAGCGACCATGCCAATGGCGACTTCGACAGGAAAGCCGTTACCGAAAGCGGTGTGCAG
>JBOHZI010000294.1:0-3198 GCA_050738295.1 Gammaproteobacteria bacterium | reverse complement strand
TCCAACGGCATACCAGGTCAGATAGGCGCCGAGCGTCAGCATCGCTCCATGGCCGAGATTGAGGACGCCAACCAGACCATAGATGATCGCCAATCCGAACGCCGCGAGCGCAAGCGTAAAAGTGATAAGCGTAGCGTCAATACCCACGCTTATGGCGGTCTGCATCGATTGCGCTCACATCCGGATGGGAGAACGGCCCGGGCGTTGGCCCGGGCCGTCCTCATTACAAGGGAAGATCGCAACGCGCATCGGCGGGCACGGCGCGATCCAGTGATTCAACCTTCTCGAACATATCGTTCACACTCGTCCAATTGTCACGCACTTTCATGAGGTACGAGGGAAGGATCGCCTGATTGTCCAGCTTACGCATCGTAACAGTGCCTTGCGGCGCCTTGTCGAAGGTCAGCCCCTTCAGATTCGTCCGCAACGCCTTGGTGCTCACCTCGCCGGCCTTGGCGATGGCCATCGCCGCCATGTGCCCGGCGTTGTACATGCCGACACCGACCGTGTTCATCAGCGCATTCTGACCGAACTTGGCTCTGAACCTCTTGAGGAACGCCTTGTTGTTGGGTGTGTCGATCGACATGAAGTAATCGAAGCTGACGTAGGCGTTGGCAGAGACTTTCGGCCCAAGGCCGGAGGTGACAACCTCCTCGTCGTCCACCGTCCAGATCACGAAGTCCTTCTGCATGCCGGCGGCCGCGAATTGCTGCCGGAAATTGACGGTGTCGCTTCCCGTAAGCGAGTGGAAAATAATATCGGCCTTGGAACTACGGATCTCGCGCAGCACCGATTCGTATTGCGGCGTGTTGAAGGGGATGTACACCTCACCGACAACCTCGCCGCCAAGCTCCTTCAGCTTCTGCTTCGTCACCTCATTGGTCACCCGCGGCCACGCGTAGTCGGAGCCGATCATGAAGAACTTCTTGCCGAACTTCTTGGTCATGTATTCCATATGCGGCCAGACCTGCTGGGTAGGTTCAGGACCAAACATGAAGATATTGGAGTTGCACACGCCCGGAGCGTACTTCTTTTCCTGCCCCTCGTAAAAAGTCGGATAGAGCAGAATCTTGTCCGCGGCTTTCACCACGGGACCGGCGGCGTTTCGTTCCGCGCTGGAAAACGTTCCGGCAAGGAAGTCGACACGTTCCTGGCGAATGAGTCTATTCGCCTGTTCGACAACGACGCGCGGCTCCGTCTTCGAATCGGCAATCACGATTTCGATCTGACGACCGATAACACCCCCTGCTGCATTGATCTCGTCGACCGCCAGCTCAAATCCCGAAAGATGCGCCTTGCCGTAAACGGTCCACGCGCCGGTTAGCGGCGAAATGACGCCCACGCGGATCGGACTTGCTGCGGAAGCCGAACTGATCAAGGCCGGCGAGGCGAGCGTCGCCACGCCCACCCCTGTCGCCTTGAGGAAGGAACGACGCGAAGGAGCGTAGCCACCAAACTTCTTATCGGAAATATTCATGTTTACCTCTCTTGGCTTTATGATCTGTCATACTGTGACCGTCGTGCTGCGGGCGTCGATCGGCCCCGAGCCGCCGCTTGAGTCTTTCAATCGAGCTTCGGCGCTCGCCGATGATGGGTCGCCTGCTCATAGGCGTAGGCGTAAGCTAGGAGATCGGCCTCGCTCCATTGGAGCCCCACCACGATCAAGCAGAATGGCGACCCGGACGCATAGTATCCTGCAGGCACCGTGACACCCGGCAGGCCCGCGATGTTGATCTCACAAACGGTCGTCTCAAGGATCGGCTCGGTGCCGAATATCGGAGCAAGCTCGCTGCGCATCTGCGGCAAGATCAGCGCGTCGAGATTTTTGCTGTCCATCACCCCGTTGAATATCTCAAGATAGGCTTCCCTCGCGGCAACGAAATCGGTCAGCCGCGGAGGCTTGGACGGATCGGCGATGCACGCATTGAAGTCCGGCAAGTTCGGCAGGTATTGGAGAACGCCTCCCTTGGCAAAGGGGTTCTGCGCCTTGGTCGCTTCGGCAAATTCGGAAAAGCTCTTGAGCGCGGCACCGGGGCCCAAGCGGCGCAAATACTGCTCGATGTCGTAAGGCACCGATTCCATCCCACGCGCGTCGAACTCCTCCAGCGGGGGCGTTGGCTGACGCAACTCGGCGAAACCGGAGCCCTTAAAGGGATCCTCCACGAGCTCCGCACCGAGTTGCCTCAGCTCCCCCTGGGCACGCTGATAGAGCTGCGTAGCCTCCTCGGACAGTGGCAAGCTCCGCCAGCCCGGGCCATAGAGCCCGATCCGCTTGCCCTTGAGCGCATCCTTGGTCAGCCGGGACGTATAGCCCTCCTTTGGGCGATGTCCCACTCCAGCGATCGTCTTTGGGTCCTCCGCCGTGTAGCCGGCCAGCACATCGAGCGTCAGCGCAACGTCGCGCACGCAATGGGCGATCGGGCCGATGACGTCACGATTGCTCGCCAGCGGCACGACGCCGACGTTCGGTACCAGCGCAAAAGTCGGCTTGACGCTGGGCAGGCCTTGAGCTGATGCCGGATTCTGAATTGAGCCGCCAGTTTCCTCGGCCAGACCCAGCACCGCAAGGCTGGCGCCGACCGCAGTCGCGGTGCCGGCGCTGCTCCCCCCCGGCAGAAATTCGCGCCCCGCGGAATTGAATGTTGGGCCGGCCCAACTGTCGTTCGCGTGGCTGCCGGTATGGCTGAGGCTGGGCACATTGGTCTTACCCAGAATGACCGAGCCAGCCGCTTTCATCCGGGCCAGGACCGGCGAATCGGTACCCGGCATCAAATCGACACCACCCGTTTTCGAGTAAAGAAGCTTCCATCCCGCGGTGGTCGGAAATCCCACCATATCAATCGTTTCCTTGACCACGACGGGAACGCCATCGAGAGGCCCGATCACTTTGCCGGAAGCGCGGCGCCGATCGCTCGCGCGAGCGTCGACCAAAGCATCAGGATTGAGAAAGATGATCGCATTGTACCGCGGATTGATCTCCGCGATCCGGTCGAGAAACGCCTGCGTCAACGCCTCTGAAGTTACTTTGCCCTTCGCAAAGGCCTGTTGAATCTGCTCGACGGTCAGCTCGATGAGATCAAGCTGAGGAGACACTTTGGACAATGATCTTCTCCCTCGACAAGGATCTGAAAAGGCGCCCGCGCGCCCTTTGACCATGCCAAAGCAAAATGCATCGATCCCCGGACGCCAGGTAGCACG
>JBOHZI010000293.1:0-3204 GCA_050738295.1 Gammaproteobacteria bacterium | reverse complement strand
GATACCGCCGTAGTGTCTCACAATCACCGTGAAAAGGCAAACACAAGACGTATCCGGCTGGTCACTTCGGCAAAAACCAAAGCGACAGTAGGAAAGTCAGTGTGTGTGGTGTTGGCGCTGCAGACTCCCGGGCAATAGCAGCACCGGCGCCGCACGCTCCGGGTAGTTGCGTGCGGCTTTTCCCGTGGTCAAAGGCGCACGGCGGTGCGGTCGGCGGTGCGGTCGGCGCTGCTACAGCAGGGCTGTTTTTGCTCCTAAGGCTTGAACGAGCAGCTCGGGTTCGCGATCACGGCCGGGGATACCGTAATCGACTGCGCGTGGTTTTCGCCCAGCAGGTGGTTGAAGGCCACCAGCGTCTGCGAGCGCATGGTGTTCCACGCCGACACCGTCCGGCGATAGTTGCGGCAATCGCTTGCCCACGTCGCCATCTGGGCTGGCGTCGGCGCTATATCGAGTCCCACCTGCATCATGCTGACCAAGGTATTGAAGTCGTTGTTGGCAGCGATGAAGGAACGCAGTGCGCCCGGCTTCGGCGCTGGTCCGCGGCGGAAGGAGAACCCGCCCGTGCGCACCGTGCCCGCAATCGCGGCGAGCTGGGTCTGCAGTGAGTGGGCCTGGGTCGTGACCGCGGCCGGCAGATTCGACTGTCGCGCAAGCGCGCTCACTTGCGCCTCCGCTGCCGCCGCTGCGGTGTGGCCGCTGTAGCTGCCCTGCATGGCGTGGTAGGCGTCCAGGGTGAGTTTGTTTTGCGCGCGCAGCGCCGCCATGAGCTCCGGACTCTGCCCTACACGCGGGTCATTGATCACGGTCAACTTGCGCGTGTAGGTTTGGCCATCGACGGTCAGCTTGAGCGTGTATACGCCCGGAATGACTTGCGGCCCCTTGGGGCCCGGCGTCGTTTCGCCCTCCACCGAGTTCATTTGATTTTCCAGGTCGTGCCGGAAGGCCGGCGGCGGCGCGTAATGCAGATTCCAGGCAAACCGGTTCGTGCCGTCCGCAATGGGTAGAGCGCGGCTGGCCGGCGTCGCCAGCCAGTAGGCGGGAAACGCGTTGCCGGTAATCGGCGGTGGCAGCGTGCTGGTCACGGTGTCGACCAGCCCGCCTTTGGAGTCGTAGATGCTGAGCGTGACCGGACCGCTCGGCGCCTGGCTCAGGTGATAGTAAACAATCGCGCCGTAGGGCGGGTTGGCAGCGTGATGCTCCCAGGGTTGGGTGGGCTGATCCCAGTTGACATTGACGCGGGAGCGGATGGCGTCGGCAGGCGGGAACAAGTACGCCGGAGCGGCAGCAATGGCCGCTGCCTGCGTCGCGATCTGCCGCAGCGGGCTATAGTCGTCCAGCACCCAGACGCCGCGCCCGTAGGTGGCCACCACAATGTCGTTTTCGTGATCGAAGGTATGGAACTTCAGATCGCGAATCGAAGTCGTCGGCATGTTCAATTGCAACGATTGCCAGTGGCCGCCATCGTCGAACGAGACGTAGACCGCCGATTCGGTTCCGCAGAACAGCAACCCCTCCTGTTGCGGATCCTCGCGCACCACATTCACCCAACTCCCTGTGCGCTGGTCGGCAGGCAGGCCACTGACGATTTTCGTCCAGGTCTTGCCGCTATCGAGGGTGCGCCAGATCAGAGGCACATCGTCGTCGGCGGGCGTAATGCCCTGCGGAGCGCCGCGGCTGCTACCCAGGCGCCCGGCGATGTAGGCCGCCTTGGGGTTTTGATGGCTCGCCTGGATGTTGAGGAAGTTCACGTTTTTGGCATCGGGAATGTTAGTGACATTCGTCCAGTGCTTGCCGCCGTCCGTGGTGTTGAAGACCTGGCCGTTGCTGCTCACGGTCCAGATCACGCCCTTCTTCGCGGTCGAGATCGAGAAATCGCTGATCGAGTTCCCACGGGGGCCAAACGGGCTGGGCGGGCCGGCATGCGCCGGCTTGGGCTCGGGTGCGCCACAGGCGATCTGCGGCTGGTTTTTCGTAGTCGTCAGATCGGGGCTGACAGTCTTCCAGCTCGTCGCCCCATCGGTGGTTTCCATCAGACACTGGTAGGCAACGTAGAAGGCATTCGGGTCGAAAGCGGTGTCGAAGTGCTTGGCGAAGTCGCGGCCCTGGTGATACTTGCGGGCGTTCACCCCGAAATTCGGCGCTACATTTTCCCAATCCCCGGTGCGCGAATTGACTTTCACCAAGCCGCTGCCGCCGCCGCCGGGGCCGTAGCCCACGCCATAGACGATGTCGGGGTCGACGGGCGAGACCGCCAGGCGTCCGAACTCGGAGGACGGGAACGGATGCCAGTCATAGTTGACTTCCCCGAAGTCGCCGCGATTGCGCATCATAACCGCACCCGTATCCTGCTGTGAGCCGATGATCCAGAACGGGTAGGTATTCGTCGTAGTGATGTGGTAAAGCTGGCCGATGGTCTGGCTGTAGTAGCTGCTCCAGGTCTTGCCGTCGTTGATCGTGATGCCGGCGCCCTGATCCATTCCCTCAATCATGCGGTTGCCGTTGGTCGGGTCGATCCACATCGGGTGCGCGTCTTCGCCGCCCGGCGCGCCTTTGAAAGGCGCGAAGGTATTGCCGCCGTCGGTCGAGCGATAGAGCGCGGTCGAAACCGTGTAGACCACGTTGGGATCGTGGGGACCGACGTAGACCCCGCAGTTGTAGCCGCCCTGGCCGTTGGCGATGCGCGCGTCGTGCGGGTCCATCTGCTTCCAGGTCTGGCCCCCATCATCGGAGCGGAACAGCCCGGAGCCGCCATGGACACTATTGCCGATCACGAACACGCGCTCTGCGTTGGTGTGCATGGCCACGGCGACGCCGATGCGCTCGGGCAGGGTGGGTAAGGAGGTAATCTGCGTCCAGGTCTGGCCGCCATCGGTGGATTTGAACAACTCGGCAGGCGTCGGCTTGGGAGCATGTGGCGAGGGAGGTCCGAAGCGGAACCCGCCACGCCCCTCGGTGGCCGCAAAGATGACGTCCGGTGCGTCAAACGCATGCGCGATGTCGAGCGTGCCGTTATAGCCCTTCGGGTCGAGCACGTTGGCCCACGTCTTGCCGCCATCGGTGGTGCGGAACACGCCGCGCCCGTCACGCGTGGCATCGCCCTGGGTGGAGGCCAGCACAACATCCGGATTGGTCGGCGAAATCAGAATGGCATTGATTTTGACGGTGTTTTCGAGGCCGATATGCGTCCATGTCTTGCCCGCA
>JBOHZI010000292.1:0-3210 GCA_050738295.1 Gammaproteobacteria bacterium | reverse complement strand
CCTGTCGCCGTCGAGGGAAAGATGCGAGAGAGAATGCCTGAACGTCTGCTTTCAGGTGACCTGTTGCTTCGTACCAAGTTCCGCTTATGGCCGATCAGTGACCGGCGCTATCAACCCGTTGCAGTCGTTGGCGAGTGTCCGGTTCCTGGAAAGCCGCTCTCTGCGTAGAGCGATGATGACTACGCAGACCGAACTCTGCTGATCAAGAATTCAAAGCTCAAACGGACCGTGTCGCCACGACCGGCGGCACGTTGGAAGCACGGAGCGCGGGTACCAGCACAGCGACCTGGCCGAGCACGAGCATGACAAGTACGCCTATTGCCACGTAGAACAGAGGAAGATGCATCATCTCGTAATGCCTCATCAGCCATTCGTTGAGGCCAAAGGCAAACAGCGCGCCAATTACTGCACCGCCTCCGGTGATCATCAGGTTCTCGATCTGGAAGTAACGCAGTATGTCGACCTTTCTGGCGCCAAGTGCGCGCCGCACGCCAATCTGCCGGGTCCGCTGACCCACCCAGAAACTGGTCAGTCCGACGATGCCCGCGGCGGTAACGCTCAACAGAATGACGCAAATGACGCTCATCAGCAGCACCATGCCACGATCCGAACGATAAGCCCTGGCGCGTATCTCGGAAAACGCATGAATGCCGGCCCAAGGCTCGGGCATGAGGCGCATCGGGTTGACAGCGAGCAACGCTTTGCGCGCTTCACGGATTGCCCCTTGTACACGCCCCGGCCGCGCACGCACCACATAGCCTGACCAGCTTTCATCGTCACGGAACGGCTCCAACACCGAATTGAAGGCCCAGGTGCTGTCCCCTCGGGTCGGCGTCTGCAAACGTTTGACGATGCCCACGATGGTGGCGGGGTCGCCATCCTGATACACCGTCTGACCGAGTGCGTTGCCGTTCGGGAAGAGTGCATCGGCTACGGGCTTGCTGACGATGATGACCGGTGAGTCGGCGCGAGCACGTCCGTGTCGGACCTCGCTAGCGTAGAAGTCACGACCGGCGATCAGGTGCAAGCCCAGGGCGGGTCGCAGGTACTGGTCGCCGTAATAATAGGCCACGTGCACGGCGATACCTTGCTGATTCGCACGGTGGGTGATATCACCGGTCGTGAAGCCGCTCGCCAACGGGATGCTGGTCGATGCGGCGGCGTACTGCACATCCGGTAGATTCCGCAACGTGGCGAGATCCGTGCGCTGCAGCGCATCAAGCTGTTCGATGGAGGCAGCATCATCCCCAGCGGGTGCCGCCGGCCATTGTTGCAGCACCCAGATCAGATTCTTCTCGTCGGCACCGGTGGGGCGATTCATGCGGTGGATATGCTGGCCGATGATGAAGGTCGCATTGGCCACGATCGCCAGCGTCAAGGCTATCTGCAGCACGATCAGCAGCACGGCGACCTTGTGCCGGCGCAAGGCGGCAATGATCGGGTGAACGGTCATGGCGCGATTCTCACTGTGCTTTCAGGTGCCACGCGGGCGGCACGCGCGCGGCGCGAAAGGTGGGGTACAAGCCAGCGAGCAAGGTCGCAATCACGGCGGTCAGCAGGGTGAGCATGAGCAGGGACATATCGATATCCGCACGGTCGGCGTAAGTCGAGGGCAGTACCTGGCCCATGCAAAGCACGCCTACCGCGGTGAGCAATAAACCCAGCACGCCACCCCCGACACCGATTACGGCCGCCTCGATCAGGAACTGCGCGTGGATGGCCGCGCGTGACGCTCCCAGCGCCCGGCGTATGCCAATCTCACCACTGCGCCGCAGGAACTTGGCCAGCAATAAACCCATCGTGTTCACCAAGCACACAATCAGCAGACCTATCGCCACCAGTTGCGACACGCGTATGTTGCTGGGTACCAAGTGCTCATAATCTAGAAATTCCGGCACGTCGCGCAGGCGGTTGTTCGGCGCCCAGTGGTAGCGGCCAGCCTTTTGCTGATCGCTTGCATAGTCATCGAGATATTGCCGATACCGCTCTACGGCTGCGGCATTATCAAGTTCGACCAAATAGGCGATCCATACGCAATCGGAATGTTGCAGCCCGACGAAGTCGCCTTGAGGATCGTGCATGCCTTTCCTGCAAAAGTCCGGACCGGCGTTGATCATGTGGATCGCCACCGAGTGCGGAAACGACAGGAATACATCGGGGCCGCCGTCACGACTGTAGTAACCACCCTCCACATCGAAGAACCTTGGTTGCGGATTCCAGTTGCGCGTGACGCCGACAATTCGATAGTCGTGGTTATCGATATCGATCGTCTTGCCGACGCTGTTGCCGCCGCCGAAGACCTGCCGGTTTAGCTTGTCGCTGATCACCGCTACCGGCAACCGGCCAGCATCGTCTTGCGCACTCCAGCCGTGGCCGTATTGAAATGGCACATCCAGCATCGGGAAGAATTCGCTGTACACCGCATAGCCATCAAGCATGATCGGGCTGCGGTTGCGGCTTGTGTCGGTCGGCGTCACTGACGGCCCAATCGGATAAATTGCGGACTGCCGGACAGCACGATGCTGGCGCATCAGTGCCATTGCGTCCGTATAGTTCAGCGCATCGGGGGGCTCGGCATGGAAGCGATCGCCGGGTCCAAATGAGTCGATCTGCGGCACGAACAGTCGTGACGATTTCCCGGGAATCGGATCGGCGGAGAGCCCGCGGACCACCGCATGCATCGTCATCGACGCAGCCACGCCAAAGCCGATCGTCAGCATCATCAGCGCGGTGAGTCCCGGGCTGCGCCGCAGGCTGCGCACGGCCAGTTCGAGATAGTAGGCAAACACTCCGTTCCCCTTTGTGTCATCGACACCATTTTGACCGGGTCTGACTTCGGCCGAATGGCTTCACGAGATACTATCCGAAGCTGCCCGGGGTCAGAATCGGGAACCGTGCCCGACGTTTTGGCAAGCTTCCAACGGCCGCTATTGGGCAGCCTGATGAAGACGGCGACTGACTCCTACTGGCCGATCAGCGACCTTGAATAGATGGCCGGTCGTTGGACGCCATGACCCGCCACTTGCCGCCGCCAGCCGCACAGCTTGCAGCGGGCCAGCCATTACAATGAGCGGATGTCTCTTGTCCAATTGCAGCGCGTCGACTTCAGCGTCGGCGGCCCACTCCTGCTCGAACGTGTCGATTTGTCCATCGAAGCGAACGAACGGGTATGCATTGTCGGGCGCAACGGCGAAGGCAAATCGACCCTCC
>JBOHZI010000291.1:0-3216 GCA_050738295.1 Gammaproteobacteria bacterium | reverse complement strand
ACACCATTCCGGTCGGCCACGACACCGATCCGTACATGGACCTGCTGAAACGCGACGGCACGATGGTCATCGTCGGCGCGATCGAACCCTTGAAACAGGTCAACGGCAGACCGTTCATCCTGGGCCGTCGTTCAATGGCCGGCTCGCTGATCGGTGGGTTACCGGAAACGCAGGAAATGCTCGATTTCTGCGGTAAGCACAACATCGTCTGCGACATCGAGAAGATCGCCATGAAAGATGTCAACAAGGCCTATGACCGCACCGTCAAGGGCGACGTCAAATACCGCTTTGTCATCGACATGGCGACTCTTAAAGCGTGAAGCCGCGTTTGACGCCAAGCAGATCCGGCCCCGCGCTTTGTTTAGAGGCTACCCTCGCGATGGACAAACGTGAAGCGATCAAGTTTATGGTCAGGCCATGATGTCACTGAAATTCATTTCAAATTGCTTTGAACCCCTCTCCCGGAGGGAGGGGGGATTCAGAGCTAAGTTCCAATTACAGCGGGAGCAACGCAATGCAGAAACGCAAACTCGGTAAAAGTGGATTGGAAGTCTCAGCACTCGGTCTCGGCTGCATGGGCATGAGTTATGCCTATGGCACCACGCCAGACAAAAAAGAAATGATCAAACTCCTGCATCAGGCGATCGAACGCGGCGTGACCTTGTTCGATACTGCCGAGGCGTATGGTCCGTTCACCAACGAAGAACTGTTGGGCGAAGCCTTGGCGCCGCACCGCGACCAAGTGGTGATTGCCACCAAGTTCGGTTTCAAAGGGGGCGTCGCGAACGCTGGCCTGGACAGCCGGCCGGAGCATATCCGGGAAGTTGCGGAAGCTTCACTGAAGCGGCTCAAGACCGATCACATCGATCTGTTCTATCAACATCGCGTCGATCCCAATGTGCCGATCGAAGACGTCGCGGGTGCGGTCAAGGATCTAATCAAAGCAGGCAAGGTCAGACATTTCGGCATGTCGGAAGCCGGCGTCGAGTCGATTCGACGTGCGCATGCCGTGCAACCCGTCACTGCGCTGCAGAGCGAATACTCGTTGTGGTGGCGCGAACCGGAGCAGACGGTGTTGCCGGTGCTGGAGGAGCTGGGCATCGGTTTCGTCCCGTTCAGCCCACTCGGTCGCGGCTTCCTCACCGGCAAGATCGATGCCAACACCACGTTCGACAGCAAAGATTTCCGCAACAACCTGCCGCGTTTCGCGCCGGATGCGCGTCAGGCTAACCTGGCAATGGTCGATTTGCTGAAGAAGATTGCAACGCAAAAGCATGCGACACCGGCACAGGTTGCACTGGCCTGGCTGTTGGCACAGAAGCCCTGGATCGTGCCGATTCCGGGCACCACCAAACTGACGCGTCTGGAAGAGAATCTCGGCGCAACCGAGATCGAATTAACCTCGGCAGATCTCAGCGAGATTAACAACGCTGCCGCGAAAATCAAAGTGCAGGGCGCCCGTTATCCGGAGAAGCTGCAGCAGACGGTAGGGCGCTGAGCGGGAGCCGAAAGCCATGCCCTCAGCTTTTTCTCATATTTCTTATATTGACCATCATGAGCTTGGCAACATGTAATGGGGATCTGTATCAATTCAGATTAATTACATGTTTTTATCAGACAAATGGGCCACCGCTTATGCCAGCCTCTGCTATACCAAGAGGTGCCTGTAGCCGATGAAATGAAATAACAACCGGAGGAGAGGGTGATGCGTATCGTGAGCGTAGGTCATGCAATGTTTGCGGCGATGATGATTGCCATCGGAATCCTGGGGTTGATCCATAGCGAGTTCGCTGTGATAGGGGGCGGGGTACCCAAAGGCATGCCGGCACGCGATGTGCTGGCTTATCTCTGTGCAATCATCTCGCTGGCCTGTGGCATCGGCCTGTTTTGGAAGCGCACCGCCACCATCGCCGCGCGCGTGCTGCTGCTTTATTTACTGCTCTGGTTCATGTTGTTCAAGCTGCGCTTCATTATCCTCGCGCCCCTGGTCGAGGGTTCCTATCAAAGCTGCGGTGAGAACGCCGTGGTCATCGCGGGCGCCTGGGTCCTGTATGCCTGGTTCGCTACCGACTGGGATAAAAAGCATCTCGGTTTCGCCACCGGCGACACGGGCGTGCGCATCGCGCGGGTGTTCTACGGTCTGGCCTTGCTCGCATTCGGCCTGTCGCATTACTTCTATCTCAATCTGACCGCACCGCTGATACCCGGCTGGCTGCCCTGGCATATGTTCTGGGCCTATTTCACCGGCGCCGCCTACCTTGCAGCCGGTGTGGCGATCCTTATCGGTGTGTATGCACGGCTCGCCGCCGTACTCTCGGCGCTGCAAATGGGCACGTTCATCTTCCTGGTTTGGGTGCCCATCGCGCTGGCCGGCAACATGAGTGTCTTTAACTGGGGCGAACTCATTGCGACTTGCATACTGACCGCAGCCGCATGGGTGGTGGCGGATTCCTATCGTGGTATGCGGTGGCTCGCGGTGAACAAGCGCTAGCGTCCGTTTCAGCCGCACAGGCTATCGGAGCAGCTGCACGGACGGCAGGGCGCTGAGCAGGTAACAGAACAGCCCTTGATCACGAGTGAAAGTCGTCGGAGTCGGCCTTTGTTGGCTCCGCGCAAGGGGCTTGACAATCATTCAACCTAATGGTTGAATGTTTCCATGAACAACCTATCTGCAGTTTTAGGCGCCATTTCCCATCCCTCGCGGCGGGCCATCATCGCGCAGCTCGCCAACGGCCCGGCACGGGTCACGGAGATCGCCAAGCCGTTCGACATGTCGCTCAATGCGGTTTCCAAACACCTCAAGGTGCTGGAACAAGCGGGTCTGGTGCATCGGGAAAAACAGGGGCGCGATCACGTGATCGAGTTCCGCGGTGAACCGCTGCGGCAGGTTGCAGGCTGGGTGCATGAATATGAGCGGTTCTGGAGCGAACACCTGGACCGCCTGGAGAGTTACTTCATCGAGAAGAGGAAACGCAAAACATGAGCATCAACACTGGTGACTATAAAACCATGGAACTGAATTTCCAGCGGACGATTCCGGCTTCGCCGGCGGAAGTTTACGACGCCTGGCTGGATACCCAGAACCCGGGCAATCCCTGGTACCAGTCCGACCGGCTGGATTTCAAACCGAAGCAGGGTGGCTTGTATCACTTCATGCACATCAAAGACCCCGCGAAAGGAGAGATGCCCCATTACGGACGTTTTGTGGAGCTAGAT
>JBOHZI010000290.1:0-3235 GCA_050738295.1 Gammaproteobacteria bacterium | reverse complement strand
ATTTCGATCCCGAAGCCTTTGCCCACCACGCCTTTTACAACGTGCAAGAAGGCCGCATCGAAATGCATCTGAAGAGCTTGCGCGCGCAAGTTGTGCACTTGGACGGACAGACCATCAGCATCGACAAGGGCGAATCGATTCACACCGAATCGAGCTACAAATACAGCGACGAACGTTTTGCCGTGCTGGCAGGAAAAGGCGGTTTCCGGTTGGTAAAAACTTGGAAGGACCCCGAAGCCCTGTTCAGTGTTCGCTACCTCGAACGTGTGTAAAGAAGATAACTCTCGCAAAGGCGCAAAGGCGCGCTAAAATTCTGATTCGTGGTTTTAGCATGATATGGTCACCAAGAAATTTTTCTTGTGAAACGCAAGGCCTGACATTTAATGACTGGGAGGTTTAAGGTGACAGGAAAAGTTAATGCAAATCCGTCAAAGCGAGAACAGATAGTGGCTGTGTTTGATGGACGTGCATCTAATTTGATAAAAGAATATTACCGTGATGCCGATGATTTTAATTTCACGAGTTACCTGACTTTTACTAGGGAAGATTTGATGCGTTTTTTAGGAGAAAATTCAGACATTGTGAAAACATACGCAGAAAAATGTATATTCTCAGATACAAAACATGATGTCTGCGCGATTATGCCAGTACATGAAGGATACATAGTTGCATGGTTGGACCACGGCCGCCCCATGAACCCAAAGACGTTTTCTAATTTGGAAGAAGCGGTTACGGAGCAGGTGCTAGGTCGCTACGGAATTTATTCGTGATAGAGCGTCTGTAGGGAAGAGTAACCCCACTTGTCGTGAAGAAAAATTCTCTGCGTCTCTGCGAGAATTCTTTCTTGAATTGAGTTCGAGCTATTCGGGTTCGACGTAGCCTTGTGGTTTTTCGGAGCCTATGCCGAACAGGAATTTCTGCATTTCGTCCTTGAGGAACTGGCGGGCCTTCGGTTCGACAGGGGTCAGGCGGTATTCGTTGATGAGCATGGTCTGGTGCTGTAGCCACTTTTGCCAGGCTTCCTTCGAGATGTTGTCGTAAATGCGTTGACCGAGTTCGCCGGGGTACGGTGGTTTGGCGAGGCCTTCGGCCTCGCGGTCAAGCACGGTGCAATGAATGGTGTGAGACATTCCGGGTTCCTTTATTCAAACGGGTTTCGATATAGCGCCGGATCGGTGCGGGCAGACCGGCGGCCAGCGCCGATTCCGGAGGCAGCCAGCGTAACATTGCCGAGTCCGATACCTGGCTGCTGCGGGCCTGGAGTGCAATGACGTTTGCGCTCAGGTGAAAGTGCGTGAATTCGTGTTCGAATCCGGGTTGTTCGGCTACGGAGTCCGGTGTAGAGCCGAACGTTTGTCGGCACCAGGCGTGCGGGGTCTGCGCAGTAGGAATTTCGGGCAGGCACAGGAGACCGCCCCAGATGCCGGTCGGTGGCCGCTGTTCGAGGAGCAGGCAGCCATCGGATTCGACCCACGCAAAGGCGGCTTCCCGCCGCGGCCGGACACGGCGTGGACGCGGCGCGGGGTAGAGCGCCTGTGCGCCGGCGAGCTTGGCTACGCAATCGCTCGTGAGCGGGCAGCGCTCGCAGGCGGGTGCCGAGCGGGTGCACACGGTGGCGCCGAGATCCATGATGGCTTGGGTATAAGCGGCCACGTCGTGTTGTGGCGTTTCTTTTTCGGCATGCGCCCACAAGGCGCGTTGCGTAGCTGTCGTTCCAGGCCAGCCCTCTACGCCGTGATAGCGGGCGAGTACGCGCTTGACGTTGCCATCGAGAATGGCGGCGCGTTGTCCGAATGCGAGGGCAAGAATCGCGCCGGCCGTGGAGCGGCCGATGCCCGGCAGGGCGGTGAGTTCATCCAGTATCGTGGGCAATTTCTCGCCGTACGATTTGCAGCACTGCTTTGCGGCGCGGTGCAGGTTGCGGGCGCGTGCGTAGTAACCGAGCCCCGACCATAGTGCGAGCACCTCGTCGAGTGGTGCCTCGGCGAGCGCCTTCAGCTCGGGCAGCCGCGCCATGAAACGCTCGAAATAGGGGATGACGGTGGCCACCTGTGTCTGTTGCAGCATGATCTCCGAGACCCACACCCTGTACGGGGTGGCCGGATGCTGCCAAGGCAGATCGTGACGGCCGTGCCCATATGCCCAGGCGAGGAGCGCGGGCGCGATGGGGCGCCGGGCGTCAGCCCCCGCCGCCGCCACCACCGCCCAGCAGATCCTGAAGTTTTTTCTTGAGCTTGTCCTTGGCGGACTGCTTTTCCTTGTCGAGTTTTTTCTGCACCGCGGCCTTGGCTTTTGCTTCGAGTGCCTGCTTGATGTCGGGCACGCTGGAGATGTCGGCATAATTGCCGCTGATATGCATGGGCACCGTCAAGCCCTTGAGCTTGGAGAGATCGGCGCTGCCGGTTTTGGGCGTCTTGACCACCTTGGCAAGCAGGTCGTAGTCTAGGTATTGTTTCGCCAGATTCACGGTGCCATGCCCGGTGAGCGCAATGAACGGCAGATCGGCTTCCAGTGCGTCATTGTTGACTATGCCGTGGGCGATATCGGCCGAACCCTTGAAGTTCGCAAATTCCGTGCGCTTGGGGCCAGTGGCGGGTAGTTGCTTGTGTTCCTTGACCAAAGCGTAAGCCCGTTCCAGAGAATCCCACAGGTTCACGCCGTCGAGTGAACCGTGCAGGATATCGAAAGTGGCGTTGCCCTTGAGTGTGTCGAGCATCTCGGCCACGGTGTCGCCTTGGCCCTGCAGATCGATCAGTACATTGGCGGTACCCGACAACCGGCTGCCGCCGCCCAGCGCCGTGATGATTTTCCCTGCATCGACCTGGTTCAGTTTCTGGTGGGTAGTCAGGGCGACACCCTGGCCGGCACGCGCGAGCTTGACCGATCCGGCGTAGCTGCCACCGTAAAGACTAGCCGCCAGCGGATCGAGCGTAACCACGCCGTTTGCCGCATTGAGCTTGAGCGTGAGCGCGCTGGCCTTGAGCCCGAAGCCGCTGAGCTGGCCGATCTTCAACTGCCCGGCCATGTTCAGTTTGCTTAGCAGACGGCCCGGTAGCCGGGTTTCCATGAACTTCTTGCTGTGGGTGGCGGCGGCATGTTGGGCCGGGCAGGAGCCGACGGGCAGGTAGTGGTCGAGATCAATGGTATCGAGTGCCAGGTCGAAGCGCACCGCTTGTTTGGACAAGTCGGGCACGGCGAGTGTGCCGGTAAGCGTGGAGTCGTCCAGCTTCAGGTT
>JBOHZI010000289.1:0-3264 GCA_050738295.1 Gammaproteobacteria bacterium | reverse complement strand
TGTGTATAAGAGACAGCCTGGAAACAGCGGTGCGGATCACGGTCCTTGATCAGCCACTGTTGATAGAGCGAGAAGCAGGCGGCTGCGCCGAGGCCGCAGTAATACACCGGCAACAAATGCAGACGCAGCCCGGCGAGCGCCAGACCGATGAGTACTGTTACCTGCAGCATGCCGACAATGACCCGGTCCATTTCGCCGAACAGAATGGCCGTCGATTTGACGCCGATCTTTATGTCATCGGGACGATCGGCCATCGCGTACATCGTGTCGTACACCGTAGCCCACAGGATATTGATGATGAGCAGCAGCCAGGCGACCGGCGGTAGCGCGCCCGTTTCCGCGGCGAAGGCCATGGGAATGCCCCAGCCGAAGGCAACGCCCAGATACAGCTGCGGCAGTTGCGTATAACGCTTCATGAAGGGATAGCTCGCGGCGAGAAAGGCGCCGGGAATTGCGAGCAACAAGGCCAACCGGTTGAGTGTGAAAAAGGCGAGCACAAACGCCGCCGCCGCGAGCACGGCAAACACGCCCAGCGCTTCGGCGGGATGAATCTCGCCGCGGGCGAGCGGACGGGCCTCAGTACGCCACACGTGACTGTCTATTTTTCGATCGGCAAAATCGTTGATCGCACAGCCCGCCGAACGCATCAGAAACGTGCCCACCACAAAGACCACGAAGTACAGCGGCGCGGGGTGACCGTCGCCCGCCAGCCACAGCGCCCACAACGTCGGCCACAACAACAGGAACGTACCGATCGGGCGATTGATGCGGGTCAGCCGGGCATAGGCGCCCAGACGCACAATCAACCACGGAAAAATTTCGCGTGCGAGACGGCTGCGCCGCCAGTGATGGCGCAGCCGTCTCGACCAGGGTTCGCGCACTGGCGGCAGCGCCTCAGGATCCAGCGTGCGCCGTTGCCGAATCCGCCACCCGCCCGGCTGTTCCCGCGCGGGCGATTGGGGTTGGGTCGGTGCTTTGGGCGGTAGCTTTTTCGATGGCTCGGGCCCGGCCTTGGACAGCGCTTTGGGCGGCGCTTCGATCAAGGCAAGGGATTCTTGCTGACCCGTCTTTTGCGACTCATTTTTGCGCGCAGACGTTTTCTTCTTGCGTGGCGCCGCTTTTTTGCGTGGCGCCGTTTTCTTGCGTGACGCAGTCTTGCGCTTGCGCGGCGGTTTCGGTTCTTCAGGCGTCGACATAGCGCACATCCTCTCCCAGCCAGAACTGGATCAAGCGTTCGATCTCGGTCGCGGCCGTATTGGCGAGTACCTGCTCGGCCGCGCGCGGCAGGCGAGCAATCAAGCCGCGATCACGCGCCAGATCCGCCACTCTCATGCGCGTGAATCCGGCCTGGTGCGTGCCCACCAGCTCGCCCGGACCGCGCAACTTCAAATCCGCCTCGGCGATCACGAAACCATCATCGCTGTTACGCACCGCCGTCAACCGTTCGCGGGCCCGCGCGCTGAGTAGCGGCTTGTAGAGCAGCACGCAATGACTCTGTTCACCACCACGACCCACGCGCCCACGCAACTGGTGCAACTGTGCGAGCCCCAGCCGTTCGGCATTCTCTATCACCATCAGTGTCGCATTTGGCACATCGACTCCGACCTCAATCACCGTAGTCGCCACCAGCAGATCGATTTCACCGGCCACGAACCTGCGCATGATCGCATCCTTTTCCGCCGGCTTCAGCCGGCCGTGCACCAGCGCCACTCGCACCGAGGGTAATGCCGCGACTAATGAGATTTGCGTCTGCTCGGCCGCCTGGGCTTCCAGCACATCAGATTCCTCGATCAACGGGCACACCCAATACACCTGCCGACCCTCGCCCACCACGCGGTCAATGCGCGCAATCAACTCGTCGCGCCGCGCTTCGCTCATCACCGCCGTGACCACCGGCACCCGCCCCGGCGGGCGCTCATCGAGCACCGATACATCCAGATCGGCATACAGCGTCATAGCCAGCGTACGCGGAATCGGCGTCGCACTCATCACCAACTGATGCACCGCACCGCGTTCACCACCCGCGAGTGCGAGACGCTGCTCGACTCCGAAGCGGTGCTGTTCATCGACCACCGCCAGCGCAAGACGCGGCAGCGGCGCTTCACCCTCGCGGTCGACGATCAACGCGTGCGTGCCTACCAGCACCAGCGGTTCGCCGTTGGCGGCGCGTTCGGCCCAATGTCTCCGCTCGGTCGGCGGCGTGGCCGCGCTGATCAGCCCGACGGGCACCCCGATGGCCTCGAACCAGGCGCTGAGCGTACGCATGTGCTGCTCGGCCAGGAGCGCCGTGGGTGCCATGAAGGCCGCCTGCCAGCCCGCCCCCACGGCACGCGCGGCGGCGAGCGCCGCAATCACCGTCTTGCCGCTGCCGACATCGCCCTGCAGCAGCCGGCGCATGGGCCGCTTTGCATTGAGATCGGCTTCGATTTCCGCGGCCACCCGGATCTGCCCCGCCGTCAGTGTGAACGGCAAGCCGTCCTGCAATGCGCGAGCCTGTGCACGCCCAGCGACCAACGCATGAGCCGTGCCGTAACGATCCTGTTCGCGTAATCGACGCAACAACAAAAAGTGCGCAAGCAATTCGTCGAACGCCAACCGTTCGAGCGCCGGATGTCCCGGGACGGGTGGACCCTGTTCCGGCCGCGGATGATGAATGACATCGAAGGCATCCACCAGTGGCGGCCACTCGACGTGCTGGGGCGCCAAGTCATAGGCCGGCAAACGGCCTTCACGCAAACCCGAAAACGCCTGCTCGACGGCGCGACGCAAACTGGCCTGACCCAGACCGTTCACCGTTGGATACACCGGCGTCAATCGCGATTCCACCGGCGGTGCGCCCTCCGCATCGAGACGCTGCACGGTCGGGTGCACCATTTCCAGCCCGCTCTGACCCGTACGCACTTCGCCGAAACAGGCGAAGCGGCTGCCACGTCCAAAACTCTGGAGCAGACGTTGATGAAAGTGAAAGAAGCGCAGCGTCACATAGCCCGTGCCGTCGCCGAGCCGCACCACCAGCATCGCGCGGCGGGTGCGCACGCTTTCGGCCACCAGCACCTCGCCCACTACAAGCACGTTCGTGCCGGGGCTGAGTGCACCCATCGCCGTCACTTGCGTGCGATCCTCGTAGCGCAGAGGCAAATGCGTCAGCAAGGCCTGGGGCCGATCAATGCCCAATTTGGCCAAACGCTCGGCGAGCCGCGGACCGATGCCGCGAAACCCTGACCAGGTTGCGGCCGGATCCGAGACTGGCGCGCGTTCAACCAT
>JBOHZI010000288.1:0-3267 GCA_050738295.1 Gammaproteobacteria bacterium | reverse complement strand
TCGGCGCTGTGCCGGACAACCTTCAGGCGCTGGTCATAAAAGACGGGCTGAAACTACTGGCTATCGGCCTCGTCATCGGCCTCGCACTCGCGGTGATCTTCGGGCATGCACTGGCCTCTCTGCTGTTTCATGTATCGCCGTACGATCCGTTGACCTTGGGCATCACCGTTGGCGTGCTGGCACTCACTACGCTCTTCGCCTGTTACCTGCCTGCGCGGCGCGCGACCAAACTCAATCCCGCCGAGGTGATTTATGACCAGTAATCACCGCAACAACTTCCATCGTTCCCGCGAAAACGGGAACCCAGTCAGAAAAAGCATCCCGACAAGGTCGGGATACACAGTTTCACTGGATCCCCGCTTTCGCGAGGATGACGTTAACCCTTTTTAATACACGATGAACCGTTAAGGAAAGAACATGCCTGATATTCAGATCCCAAAAGCCGAACAGCGCCGTCGCAAGCGTAAGCGTCAAACCCTGATCGGGGCGGGTATTGCTGTTGCGATCGGCGTTGCGTTGCTCATTTATTTTCTGTTGCCGACCGGAGCTGCGGTATCGCGCTCGGATCTGCTGATCGCGAGCGTGGACTCCGGCCCACTCGCGATTCGGGTGCAGGCGCCGGGCACCTTGAAGCCCGAAGTGCTGCGCTGGATCACGGCAAGTTCGCCCGGTGTGGCCGAGGATGTGAAAGTACTGCCAGGTGATCATGTGAAGGCTGACAGCGTGCTTGCGGTTCTCGCCAACCCCAAGCTCAAATCCGCGGTAATCGCAGCGCAATCGGATCTGGCGAACGCGAAGGCGACGCTCGTCTCGACCCGGGCCACGCTCAAAAACGACTTGCTGAGCCTGCAAGGCGATCTTGCCACGGCACGCTCGAATGCCAAAGCCGCGCGCCTCAAGGAAAAGGCAGAAAAAAATCTGGTGGATCAGCATGTGGTCTCGACCCTGGATTACGCGCGCACCAAACTCGATGCCGACAATCTGGACGAACAAGCAAAACTTTCGAGCGAGCGGGTGATCTCTTTCAAATCCAATATGACGGCTCAGATGCAGGCGCAAAAAGCGAAAGTGGACGCGCTCTCGGCCGCTCTGGACGAGGCGCAGGCTGAGGTAGCGGCGCTTACGGTGCGTGCGGGACTGGCCGGCGTAGTGCAGGCGGTGCCCGTGCAGAATGGCCAGACGCTTTCGCTCGGCGGCAACATCGCGCGCATTGCAAGTCTCAAGAAACTCAAGGCGGTGCTCCAGGTACCACCGAGCGAGGCCGGCGAGTTGACCGACGGTCAGAAGGTCGATGTCACTTTGAACGTGGGTTCGAACACGATACTGCACGGCGAAGTAGCGCGAGTCGCCCCTTCGGTATCCAATGGCAGCGTAAATGTGGACGTCAGCCTGCCCGGCGATCTACCGGCCGGCGCACGCCCGAACCTGTCCGTTTCCGGCACCATCGACATCGCCACCCTGAAGCAAGCCGTGTACGTGCAACGCCCCGTGTACAGCCAGCCGAACTCGACGCAAACGCTCTACAAACTCGTCGCCGGCGGTGATGCTGCGGTGCCGGTACAAGTGAAATTCGGCCGCGCTTCGGACCAGGCGATACAAATTCTTTCCGGACTCAAGTCGGGCGATCAGGTGATCGTGTCCGACACCTCCGATTTCGCCGGCGGCAAACGGGTACGCATACGATGATTCACGAAATTGCAATTTTTGTAGCGAGCGCATCGGGCGCAATGTTGATATTCGTTTCGCGGATCAGGCACTTCGTGTCCTCCCACCCGCTAACGCGTCTGGCGCTAATGCTGTTTTGCCTGCTTGGTTTCACCACGAGCGCATCGGCAGCTAATCTATGGCAGGTGTGGCAGGCTGCCCAGGCGCACGACCCCGAATTCAGGGCCGCAACTGCCGCTCTGGTCGAGGCGAAAGCGGCCAAACCCGGCGCGCTTTCAGTACTGCTGCCGCAGCTCAACGGCAGCCTGTCTCGTGCCTACAACAACGATCATAGCGAGGGCCCACAATTCTTTGGGCAAAACCAGATATTGCCTGTCTCCCAGGCCTCCAACACGGGCGCCACAAGCTGGCAACTGGAACTCGATCAGCCGTTGTTCAACTGGTCGGCGATCAAGAATCTGCAGGCGGCGGATCTCGATGCCGCGGCCGCAGCAGCCACCTATCAGCACACGCTCGCCCAGCTCGCGGTCAAGGTCACGACGGCCTATTTGAATGTACTATCCGCGCGCGCCTCCCTGGCCGCAACTCGTGAAACGGTCAAAGGCTTTGCCGAACAATCGCGCGAAGCGGATGCGCGCTATCACGCGGGGACGACCGGCGTTATCGGTGCCGATTCCGCACGTGCGGGGCTCGAATCCGCACGCGGCGAACTGCTGGCTGCCCGTCAGCAATTCACCGCCGCAGAAAATGCCCTGGAGGCACTCACCGGCGGTCCGTTACCCGGCGCGCACTCCACACTGCCGCCGAACTACCAAGTTACCCTGACCGACACCCAGGAAGCCTGGCTGAACCGCGCACTTGCCGACAATCCGCGCCTTGCGGCTGCGCAGCTCAGTGCACGTGCCGACAACCACCGCATTGGCGCAGCCGAATCGGGCTACCTGCCCAACATATCACTCGCCCTGATCCACAACCAGCAGATTCAGAGCGGCACCGCCTCTTATTCCTATCCCGGAAGCGAAGTGCCAACGCCGGCGGATTACAACGCGACCGGCAACGAAATTGCCCTGCAACTCAGATGGAATTTTTTCGCCGGTGGCGCAACTCGCGCCAAAGTTAATCAGGCGCAAGCGCAGGCCGATGAATCCTCTGCCAACGCTGCGACGACCCGCTTCGATGTCGTGCGTGAAGTAAAGACACGTTACGCGGCATTACTCATTGACGCCGAACAACTCAAGACCTTGCGCGCGGCCGTTGCCGCCTCACGTGATGCAGTACAGGCCACCACACGGGGCGTGAAAGCGGGTGTTCGTTCCGAGGATGATTTGGTCACACAGCGCGAACGCCTGCTCTCCGCCGAACAGTCGCTCAACGCCGCTATAGCTACTGCCGTCCAGGATGAACTCGCCCTCGCCCGCGTCACCGGCAGCCTGACCGACGCACGCCTGCAACAAATTTCGCGCAATCTCTCCGCCGCGCCGGCGGCCGAGTCCGTTACTGCCCCTGCCGCGGCGACTTCGCATCAAGGGGCCGAAAGCAGTAGCAGTAAAAGCAAGCGCACAAAATCTTCTCCCTCTACCTTGCAGGGAGAGGGTTGGGGTG
>JBOHZI010000287.1:0-3283 GCA_050738295.1 Gammaproteobacteria bacterium | reverse complement strand
ATTCAGAATCTGGACCTGAACGCCGTATTGGCGCAAACGTCTCACAACTCGGGCACCTCACGGGCTGGATAGGCAAGTTTGCCGGTGCCTATCGGTGTGACAGCTGCGGTTTGCCGCGCCGGATCGATTCGCGCCGCGCCCATGAGGTGATAGACCTGCTCGCCGTGCTGCAGCAGGTAGTCGGTCAGGATGCGCCGGTGGCAACGCCACCACACGGCCTCCGAACACATGATGGTGCAGACGTGGCGTGTGCCTAGTTCGAGCAAACGCTCGAAACCTTGATCGAAAGCTACCGAGTGAGTGTAGTCTGCGTAGTTGTGAAAGCTTTGGTTTTGCCAGTAGGCATTGACGTGTCCGGGCACCTCGCGCGACTTGCCACGCAACCCGCCCAGTTCTGCAATATGTGTGTAGTCGATGCCATAGGGCGCCAAGCTCGCTGGCAGACTGTCGCGATTGTACTGCGGATTGGTGCGCGAGCGCGGAACACTGCGCACATCCACCACACATCCGACATCGGCCGTTCGCAGCAGCTTCACGAACGCCTCGATCGTGCGTGTGGAGTGACCAACGGTGTAATACGCGGCGGCGGTCATCGATAACCTACTTGATCCTGGTCAAAGCCTGCCCCTTGTGTGCCGCGATGTGATCGGTCTTGTCGCTCTTGATTTCGTATTGCGGATCGTCCGCCGAGGCGCGGTGCATGTGGCCCTTGTAGTCGAAGTCGCGTTTGTGAACCTTGGCGATAGTGCCGCTCACGTAACCTTCTTCGGAATTCCACTTCACATGATCGCCCACCTTGAATTGTGTTCTCATGGTCCGCCTCTTCAGCACTGTTGTAATGTCATGATACTGCGACGGCACGGCCTGACGAGCGACCCTACTTGCCACAGGCCATATAATGGGCGCAGCGCTCCTGCTGGGCGCACGTTTTCTATCCCTTTAATTGCGACCGTCCGGATACCCGGGTCGAACGAGCCATGAATCAAGCCGCTGCAACCAACTCTCAAGAGCGCCGCAACCTCTCAGCCGAGGTGGCAAGACGCCGCACGTTCGCCATTATTTCGCACCCGGACGCCGGCAAGACCACGCTCACCGAAAAACTGCTGTTGTTCGGCGGAGCGATTCAGCTTGCCGGCACCGTCAAGGGGCGCAAGAGCAACCGCCACGCCACCTCGGACTGGCTGGACGTGGAGAAACAGCGCGGCATCTCGGTCGCGAGCTCGGTCATGCAGTTCCCCTATCGGGACCATGTGATCAACCTGCTCGACACCCCCGGTCACCAGGATTTCTCAGAAGACACATACCGTGTACTGACCGCGGTGGACGCGGCACTGATGGTGATCGATGCCGCCAAGGGCGTTGAGACGCAAACGATCAAGCTGCTCGAAGTCTGCCGCATGCGCAACACCCCGGTCATCACCTTCATCAACAAACTCGATCGCGAAGTGCGCGAGCCGCTCGAACTGCTGGATGAAATCGAGTCGGTACTGAAAATGGACTGCGCGCCCGTCACCTGGCCGGTCGGCATGGGCAAACGATTCGGCGGCGTTTACGACATTGCGAACGACAGCATCTTGCGCTTCCGTCCCGGTGAAGAAAAACTCGGCGATGACGTGGAGCACATCAAGGGACTCGCGAGCAAACGCGCGCAGGAACTGTTCGGAATGGATGCTGACACTGCCGCGGGTGAAATGGAACTGGTGCGTGGTGCTGGTGAAGAATTTGATCTGGAGATGTTCCTGGCAGGCAACCAGACGCCAGTGTTCTTCGGCTCAGCCATCAACAATTTCGGCGTTCAGGAAATACTTGATGCCCTGATCGCCTGGGCACCGTCACCGCAACCCCGTGACGGCGGCAGCCGCACGGTCGAACCTGAGGAAGCACGTTTCAGCGGTATCGTGTTCAAGATCCAGGCCAACATGGACCCGCAACACCGCGATCGCATCGCCTTTCTGCGTGTGTGTTCGGGGCGTTACCGTCCGGGACTCAAAGCGAAACATTTACGCACCGGCAAGGAGCTGCGCATCGGCAACGCCATCACCTTCATGGCACAGGAGCGGCATCGTCTCGAAGAAGCTGTGGCCGGCGACATTATCGGCATCCATAATCATGGCCAGCTCGGCATCGGCGATGTACTCACCGAAGGCGAGGCGCTGTACTATGCCGGCATTCCGCACTTCGCGCCTGAACTGTTCCGTCGCGTGCGGCTACGCGATCCGCTACGCGCCAAGCAATTGCAACGCGGTCTGGCCCAGCTCGGCGAAGAAGGCCTGGTACAGGTATTCACGCCGATTGGTGGCGGCGATGCGGTTCTCGGCGTGGTCGGCTCACTTCAGTTCGACGTCGTCATGGAACGGCTCAAGAGCGAATATCAGGTCGATGCCGCCTTCGAACCGGCGACCATAAACAGCGCGCGCTGGATCGGATCCGACGATCCGAAAAAACTCGCCATATTCCGCGACGAGAACGCACACCGTCTGGCCACCGACGCCTCGGACAGCCTGACCTTTCTCGCTCCGAGCGGAGCTGCGTTATCTGTCACCCGGGAAAAATGGCCGGATATCGAATTCCGCACCACCCGCGAAGTGCTCAGCATCTAAACGCCAGGCCCGCCACTAACAACCCGCAGCGAGCGGGCTCCAGCGTAAATGGACAACCCGGGATCAGGTTCCCGGCTGCGTTAGCGGTTCGAGCGTGAGTTCCACCCGCCGATTCATCTGCCGTCCTTGGGCGGTTTTATTGCTTGCAATCGGATGCTCCTCGCCGAATCCCTCGATCACCAGTCGTTTCGGGTTCACGTCTTTCGACTCAATATAGTTTGCTACCGCCTGCGCACGCTGTTGGGAAAGTAGCTTGTTATAAGCCATCGAGCCGGTGCTGTCGGTATAACCCGCGCTTAGCAAAATCGTCTTGTCGTAATGCTTGACTACCTTAACGACTGAGTCGAGCACATTGTCGAATTGTGGTTTGAGGCTGGCACTGTTCGTGGCAAATGTGATATTGCCCGGCATGATCAGGGTGATGTTGTTGCCCTGTCGCGTCACCTGCACGCCGGTACCCTGGAGTTGCTGGCGCAGCTCGGCAGCCTGGTGGTCCATGTAATAGCCGACGCCGGTGCCTGCCAATGCGCCCACGCCGGCACCGATCAGCGCGGCTTTAGCGTGGTTGCTACCGCCGAGCAGCAGCCCCAGCGCAGCACCCGCACCGGCACCGATGAGCGCCCCCTTGCCGGAGTTACCCATCTGCTTCTGCCCCGTGTAGGGGGTTGTAGTGCAGGCGGCAA
>JBOHZI010000286.1:0-3305 GCA_050738295.1 Gammaproteobacteria bacterium | reverse complement strand
CAGCAGCAATCGGCGTTGACAAAGATAATTGACGGCAGTGAAGCCTAACAAATTGTTGAAGAGAGACTTTTGTTCTGCGTGCTGCGCGTGCTCCACAAAAGCCCTTCAACAATCAGGCTTCCCTAAAGTGGACGGTTGTGAATGACCGGATAGCGAAGCGCCAAACGTTCGAAAGGGGTCGAACATTGCCTGTCAGCAGATGGCAAAGTGGACATTCTGTTGGTTAATAATTAATCGCCACTACGCGGCGTAGCTCCGCATCTCAGCTTTTTTCCTTCGGGTGAAAAGGAGTAAAAATAGAGGCTTTAGCCGCATCTACATATTCTTTCCCTCTTTGTGCCGTCGGGCGCGCCGAGAAGCGCAGCCCGCAGCGGGTAAGAGGGCGGAGTGTTTGAGGCCGGAGCGATATATCGCGCAGGCCGAGTTGCCGCCCGGCCCGTTGCGGGCGAGCATCGCAGGGCAGACGCAAGGCCAAAGGCCGTGCGGCCGCGAACGCTCGGCACGATGCTTTTGGTTACTTTTGACGAAACAAAAGTGCCCCCGCCGGGAGGGCTAACAAATAAATTGCGACGGGGACCGTCGCGTCCGATTACCGTTCGGTCAGCAATGCGGCAACGCGCTTGACGTCTTCGGGGGTGTCGACAGAGGCTCTGGGGATGTCGTCCACGACTTCTACGCGAATCGGCAGGCCGAGCCACAGGGCGCGCAACTGTTCCAACGATTCCGCCTGCTCCATGGCGCAGGGCGCTTCGCTCGCCAGTCGCAGCAATGCGCTGACGCGGAAGCCGTAAATGCCGATATGGCCCAGGACTTCATGTGGCATGGCGAGGTCGGCATCACGGGGCCACGGGATGGGCGCCCGGCTGAAATAGAGCGCGCGTCCCGCCGCATTGAGCACTATTTTCGCCACGTTAGGATCACGGAAACGCTCGGGTTCGAACAGCCGCACGGCCAGCGTAGACAAACCGGCGTCGGGGTCGGCGGCAAGTGCCTGGGCAACAGTGTTGATGGCGCTTGCCGGCATCAGCGGTTCGTCGCCTTGCAGATCGACCAGGATCGCATCGTCGCCCCAGCCTTCGCGGGCGGCGACTTCGGCAATGCGGTCGGTGCCCGAGGTATGGGCGGATGAAGTCATCGCCACCTGCACGTCGAGTGCAGCGCAGGCAGCGGCGATGCGTTCGTCGTCGGTGGCGACCCACACTTCGGCGGCATCGCTTTCCAGGGCGCGTTCGCAGACGTGACGGATCAGCGGCTTGCCCGCAATGTCCACCAGCGGCTTACCCGGCAGACGGGTCGCGTCGTGGCGCGCGGGAATCAGGACGCGGAAATTCAATCGAGCTCCTCCAGTTCCACCTTGCGGGCTTCTTCTTCGAGCATCACCGGGATGTCGTCGCGAACCGGGAACGCCAGACGGTCGGCGCGGCAGATCAGTTCTTCCGCCTTGCGTTCGTATTGCAGCGGCCCTTTGCACAGCGGGCAAACCAGGATGTCGAGCAGGTGTTTCTCCATGATGTCACTCCGTATCAAGTGTGTCGCCGAGAACAATCCTCAGCAGTGTTGTGGCGTCGTCTTGGGAAAATGCTACCTCAAGTGGGACTTGCCAGGCGTGTTCGGGTGGTGCGGCGAGCCGGGCTGCGTCCTTGGCGGTCATCAGCAGGTGGCGATCGGTCGGCAGCCGCGCCACGGTGGCGGCGATGGGGGCATGATCGGCGAGGGGAATGCGTTCCACGTTCAGACATTCCGCTTCCAGTGCCCGAAAGAAGCTTTCGGGGTCGCCGATGGCGGCCAGTGCGTGCACGGGCTGACCGCGAAACTCCGCGAGCGGGCGTGTCGCCCCGTCGCGGAGACTTTCGGCAGCGCCGAGGCGATAGTTCATGCGAACTACGGTGGGCAGATCGGGCAATGCTACTTCGTCCGAACCCTTGAGTACCACGGCATCGGCACGGGTCAGGCGTGACGGCGGTTCGCGCAGGGGACCGGCCGGCAGCAGCGCGCCGTTGCCCAGACCGCGACGGGCATCAACTGCGACAATTTCTACGTCGCGCGCCAGCCGGTAGTGTTGCAGGCCGTCGTCGCTCAATACAATATCGATCGGGGTGTCAGCGAGCAGCGCTCGCACAGCCGCCACGCGATCGGCGCCGACCATCACCGGCTCGCCTGTGACGTCAGCCAGCCAGCGGGGTTCGTCGCCCACCGCCGTGGCCGACGTGCCGGCTTCGACCCGGCGGATGCCGTGTTCCTCACGGCCGTAACCGCGAGTGACGATGCCCACCTTTACATTGCGTTGCCGCAACTCGCGCGCGAGCCAGGCGACAAGCGGAGTTTTGCCGCTGCCACCGACGGCCAAGTTGCCGATCACGACCACTCGCACCGGCAAGCGAACGGGGCGGATCAATCGACGGCGCAGCGCCGTGACGGCGCCGAACAGTGCGCTCAGAGGCAGCAGAAGCAGGGGTGGCTTGCCGCTATACCAGCGCCCCTGCAACCATAAAGAGAACGCATGGCGCAAACTGCTTCGAGTTCCCGGTCCCGAGTCTCGAGTCCGGTTTTTCAAATTCATTCCGTGCGCCGTACCTGCAATTGGTGCAGGTTGGTATAGAGCCCACCTTTTTCGAGCAACTCGGTATGCGTTCCTCTTTCCATGATGCGGCCGTTTTCGAGTACCAGAATACGGTCGGCGTTTTCCACCGTGGACAGGCGATGGGCGATGATGATGGCGGTGCGCCCGCGCATCAGTTCTTCGAATGCCAGTTGCACTCGGTGTTCGGACTCGCTGTCGAGCGCCGAGGTGGCCTCGTCGAGAATCAGGATGGGTGCGTTCTTGATCAGGGCGCGGGCAATGGCAATGCGCTGGCGTTGTCCGCCGGAGAACAACGAGCCACGTTCGCCGATGACCGTGTCGAAGCCCTGCGGCAAGGCTTCGATGTCGTCGAGTATTTGTGCGGCGCGGGCGACCTCCCGGATATCGCTCTCGCTGGCTTCATCCTCGGCGCCGTAAGCGATATTGTGGGCCACCGTATCGTTGAAGAGGACGACGTCCTGGGTCACCATCGCCATCTGGCGGCGCAGGTCGGTTAGCCGCAGCTCGCAGGCATCCTGGTCATCAATGAGAATACGTCCGCTGTCCGGGTTGTAGAACCGCGGCAGGAGGCTTGCGAGCGTACTCTTGCCGCTACCCGAACGGCCGATGATTGCCAGCGTTTCGCCGGGTTCTACGCGGAACGAAATGTCGCTGAGTACCTGCAGTTTGCGCGAGCTGTAGGCGAAGTTCACGGATTGAAATTCGACCGTGCCGTGTACACGAC
>JBOHZI010000285.1:0-3315 GCA_050738295.1 Gammaproteobacteria bacterium | reverse complement strand
GCAAGCGTGGGCTTGGTGATGACCGATGCCAAGGTGATCGAAGCCTGCATGAACAAGGTTCTCGCCTGTCAAAAAGCGCAAGACTGCAATGTTCCTCAAATGCCATATGAGATCGTGGGAGATCGCCACGAACTGGACAACGCCGTGCGAGGGATTGGCTATCCATGTGTCGTGAAACCCGTCTCGGAACGTTTCACTATCGGTGGTGAAAAGGCCAGCATTCTTCGCTCGCAAGACGATCTCGATGGAAACTTTGAGCTATGGCCGGCCGACAATGCCCGCCTGATAGTGCAAGGCTTTGCCGAAGGCCAACGTCACAACTGTCATTTCCTGGCGGACGAAGGCCGTCTGTTGGCCTACTTCGAGCAAGTCGTATTACGCACGACACGTGCAAATGGGACGGGCTACGGAACCGATGGCCTTTCCGTGCCGCCTTCTCCTCAGCTGCGGAAATATTGCGAAGCGCTACTCATGAATCTGAATTATTCGGGCGCCGGTTGCGTGCAATTCATGGTCGATGACCGTCAGGGAACCGCCTGTTTTCTGGAGATCAATCCCCGCCTCGATGCGACGTGCGCACTCGCCGTGCGTTGCGGCTACGACTTTCCCCTGATGGCGCTCGAATACGCGCGCTATCGGCGTGGAATTACATTCGCGCCACCCGGCAATGACTCGGTATACTCCAGGTGCCGCGTGGTTTGGTTGCTTGGCGAAATCGAAGCGCTCGGACACGAACTACGGCGTCACCATATCGGTGCACGGCAAGCATGGACCGCCTTCTGGGGCACTGTGCGGTCGGCCCTGACCGCCGATGTGCATCTTGTCTGGTCCTGGCGCGATCCACTGCCCGCGCTGCACGCATTCACCAGGCTGCTGGCAGCAGTGGTAGTACACCGCAAGGCATCCGACTAGCATCATCCCAAAATGCCTCGTCGCATGATCAGTTCAATTAATACATTAATGCAGGATCTGACTCCGAATCCCATGCCGGGAGTATCTCGCAGAAAAACCGTGGATACTTACTTTCGTGCCCGTTTCTTCGAGCGGGATGCATTTGCCTCCATAGCCGTGATCTGGCCATAGTTAAGGGCTGCAACCAACGTCACACCACCGATGATGTTGCCAATGAGAACCGGCGCATAAAAGTTACCGAAGAACATGCCCCATGAGGCGTTACCTGCAAAGACGGCATAGAATGCCTCGACCGAACCCGCGATGATGTGCGCGAAGTGGCCCAGTGCAACGACGTAGGTGATGATGACGATCACGGCGACGCGCGCCGTTTCGGCAAACGGCAACAGCCAGATGAGCGTTGCAATCAACCAACCGGCGAACACGCCTCGCAACAGCATAGTCAGAAAATCTCCCGAAAAAGCGAGTCTGCCGGTTTCGGCCAGTGCCTTGTGCATATCGGGGCCGAGCACGGTGGTCTTGGCGATCAGCAAGGCAAATATGAATGCTCCCAGCGTATTGGCGATTAACACAATCAGCCAAAGCCGTAGTACGCGCATCAAGCAATTGAGGTCCCTGCGTTGCAACAGCACCAGGATCGGCGTGAGGGTGTTCTCGGTAAACAGTTGCTGACGCCCCAGAATGACGATCAGGAAGCCGACGCTGTAACCGAGATCGGCAACGATGCTGCTCCAGTGTGAATCCGGCAGGTAGGTTGCCAGCAGCGAGCGGGCGAGAAACGAAAAGCCCATCGACAAACCGGCGGCAAGTCCGGACCAGGCCAGGGCACTGAGAGGACGCGACAGTTCGTGCTCGCCCTCGCTACGGACCGCTTCGTAGACAATTTCGACGCGAGGCGCGGCTCGGCGTTGTGCCTCTTCATGCTCATGACTTTCGAGGTAGTTCTCCTCGTCTTCGGACGGCGGTTTTTCCGGCGATTTGCCTGTCATGAGAATTACTCGAAAGTCAGGGTGACTTCAAAAGTATAGTCGGCCTGGATGGTTTAGTCATGGCCACGTGTAATTTTGAGGTGAGCGCGTCGGTCTTCGGGCCGGCGAGAAGATGCCGTGAACGCCGTGTATTCACTACGCAGCGGCTACCGCCTCATGACCTGGACGGCGAGATCGAATGCCTTCCGTCGTGGATTCGGCTATTCCGACGCTTCATCCGACAGTCGTGCCCCGTCGGGACGGTGGAAGATCAGCACCACCAACACCGAGGAGATTGACAAGGCGGCCATGAGCCAGAAGGCGGCGTTGAAGTTGCCGGTCGCGTTTACCAGCCAACCGGTGATGGCCGGCGCGGCGAAGCCCGAGATGGCGAAGAAGGTATCCATTACCCCCAGCGCGGTGCCGCTGCGGGCCGGCGCCAAGTCCGCGTTGATTGCGTAGAATGTCGAGTTGGACGCCATGCCGAATCCCACCGCCAGCGATACGAAGATCAGCGCGACGACTTCGGAGTGGGCCAGCACCACCGGCACAATGCTGAGGGCCGCGAGTAGTTGGCTGATCCAGATCGGATGCGAGCGGGCGATGCGCAGGCGGCCGGTTCGCTTGAGCAGGGCGTCCGAGAGGCGACCCGTGGCGAGCAACAGGATGGCTGCGAACAGCCACGGCAGGATGGAGAACAGTCCTACTTGCGTAAGGTCCATGCCGTAGGTGCGGCTGAGGTAGGAGGGCATCCAGGTCATGAAAAAGAACAGGAAGTAGCCGAAGACGAAGAACGCCCAGTTATTGGCGAGCAGGGTGGGGTTCGTGAACAGGAACTTCCACAGTCCCTGCAGATGGCGCCGGCGCTCATGAATCGCCTCCGCGTCGTCCGCGTGATGTTCTCCACCTTCGCGAATATGACTTAGCTCGGCTTCGTTGACGTGCGGTGAATGCTCGGGGAAGTCGCGGAACCATATCCACCAGATGGGCACCCAGAGCAGGCTCAGTGCGGCGAGTATGAGAAACATCCCCCGCCAGCCGATGTGCAGGATCAGGAAGGTCACGATCGGCGCGCCAATGGCGAGCGCCAGCGGTACTGCCACCAGAGCGGAAGAAAGCGCCATTGCCCGTTCGCGCGGTGAGAGCCAGTCGGTTACCACGCGGTTCATCACCGGGAAGTTCGGGCCCTCGGCGATACCAAGCAGCACGCGGGCTGCGAACAGAATCGCAAAGCCGGTGGCGAGACCGGTGGCGCCGATAGCGATGGACCATAGCAGCGAGGCGATGAGCAGCGTCTTGTGCGCGCCGTAGCGGTCGGTCCAGATGCCGCCGAAGAAGGTGGTGATCAGATAGCCGATGCCAAAGGCGCCCAGGATCAGGCCGATGCTGCCCTGGCTCAATCCGAAGGCACGGGAAAGATCGCCCACCGCATAGG
>JBOHZI010000284.1:0-3348 GCA_050738295.1 Gammaproteobacteria bacterium | reverse complement strand
TCGGGCACGGGTTCGATCGGGTATGACTACAACGGGGAGCCGCTGCTTGAGCGACGGCGTTAGCACCCACAGTACAGAGGTAAACGATGGCTAGAAAAATTCAGGCATTCATCAAGTTGCAGGTGCCGGCCGGACAGGCCAACCCCAGCCCGCCGGTAGGTCCGGCGCTGGGTCAGCACGGCGTGAACATCATGGAATTCTGCAAGGCCTTCAATGCCCAGACGCAGGGCATGGAGCAGGGTTTGCCGCTACCGGTGGTGATCACTGTCTATTCCGACCGCAGCTTTACGTTCATTACCAAGACGCCGCCGGCTTCGGTGCTGTTGCGCAAGGCCGCCGGTGTGGCCAAGGGTAGTGCCGAGCCCAACAAGAACAAGGTGGCCAAGGTCAGCCGCGCCCAGGTCGAGGAGATCGCGCGCACCAAGGAGCCCGATTTGAGCGCCGCCGATCTGGAAGCGGCCGTGCGCACCATCGCGGGCAGTGCCCGCAGCATGGGCATCGAAGTGGAGGGCCTTTGACATGGCTGCACAGAGTAAACGACGCAAGGCAATAGCCGAGAAGATCGAAATTGGCCACCTGTATCCGGCGAACGAGGCTTTTGGGCTGCTGACTTCGCTGCCGCGGGCCAAGTTTGTCGAAGGCGTGGAGGCTGCGATCAACCTCGGCGTGGATCCACGCAAGTCGGATCAGATCGTGCGTGGCGCCTCGGTACTGCCGAACGGTACCGGACGCAGCGTACGGGTTGCGGTTTTTGCCCAGGGCGAGAATGCGGACAAGGCCAAGGCGGCCGGTGCGGATATCGTTGGTTTCGAGGATCTGGCTGAACAGGTCAAGGGCGGACAGATCGATTTCGACGTGGTGATTGCCACCCCCGACGCGATGCGCGTGGTGGGCCAGCTCGGTCCGGTACTCGGCCCGCGCGGATTGATGCCCAACCCCAAGGTGGGCACGGTGACCGCCGATGTGGAAAAGGCCGTGACCCAGGCCAAATCAGGTCAGGTTCGGTATCGCACCGACAAGGCCGGAATCATTCACTGTCGTATCGGCAGCGTCGAGTTAAGCGCCGAGGCTTTGGTGCAGAATCTGGCAACACTGGTCGCGGATTTGAACAAGGCGAAGCCCGCCTCGTCCAAGGGTATTTACATGAAGAAAGTCACGGTCTCCACCACGATGGGGCCGGGGCTGATGATCGACCACGCAACGCTGTAAGGCGGGGCGTGCAGGCGCGGTGGCGCAAGCTGCCGTGATGGTCGGCCGCGAGGCCGGCCAGTCGAAGACCGCAGGTGCCGCGCGAGCGGCTTAATGGCCTGCGCAGACGGGTCCCGAGTCAGTTGCCTGACCGGGGCGCCGTTACCGGGTTCGAGAGAACCCAGTGGGACGGCTCCGCGTGGAGCCGAACGGAAGCCTCAAACCAGGCTGGAGGTAGCCATGCCGCTACGACTTGAGGAAAAAAAGGTACTGGTGTCGGAAGTGAACGCCGTCGCCGCTCAGGCATTGTCCTGTGTCGGTGCGGAGTATCGCGGCCTCACGGTAGAGCAGCTCGACAGTCTGCGCAAGCAGGCTCGGGCCTTGAACGTGTATGTAAGGGTTGTGAAAAACACGCTGGCCAGACGTGCCGTTGAAGGTACCGACTTCGAATGTTTGAAGCCGGCGCTAAAGGGACCGCTTGTGCTCGCTTTCTCGAATGAGGATCCGGGTGCGGCGGCGCGCATTTTTCGTGATTTCGCCAAGGAACACGAGAAGCTCACGGTCACCGCGCTCGCCATCGGCGGGCAGCTGTTGCCAGCGAGTGATCTCGGTCGCGTTGCCAGTCTGCCCACGCGCGAGGAAGCGCTGACGCAGTTGGCCGTGGTGGTCCAGGCGCCGATTACGAAGCTTGTGCGCACGCTTGCCGAACCGCACGCCAAGATGGTGCGCACGTTCGGTGCGGTTCGCGACCAGAAACAGGCTGCCTGAACCCTTCGGTTCGCGCGGCCTCATTTTGTTTAACTGAACGATTCGGGAGTCAATCATGGCAGTTTCGAAAGAAGACATTCTGGAGACAATCTCCAATATGACAGTGATGGAAGTTGTCGAGCTGGTCTCGGCGATGGAAGAGAAGTTTGGCGTATCGGCGGCAGCTGCCGCGATTGCCATGCCGGCCGGCGGCGCCGCCGCTGCTGGCGGTGAAGCGGCTGAAGAGCAGACCGAGTTCGACGTGGTGCTGAAGAGCTTCGGCGCGAACAAGGTTGCGGTGATCAAGGCGGTTCGCGCCATCACCGGGCTCGGCCTGAAGGAAGCCAAGGACATGGTCGAGGGTGCGCCTGCGACCGTGAAGGAAGCTGCGTCCAAGGATGATGCCGCGAAGATGAAGAAGGACCTCGAAGAGACAGGCGCCGAGGTCGAGATCAAGTAACGATCCGATCCGTGTTGACTGTAAACGCAGCGTGCAGGCCGGCCAGGGTGCCGGTCTGCACGTGCGTGTTGTTTTTGCTGCAGTGCGTGCGCGCGCTGCAATTGCTCGATTCGCGAACGGCGAGGTAATTCCGCATGGCGTATTCGTTTACTGAAAAGAAACGCATCCGTAAGGATTTTGGTAAAAGTACCGGAGTCCTGACGGTTCCCTACCTGCTGGCAATGCAGCTCGACTCTTATCGCCAGTTTTTGCAACTGGGGGTGAAGGAAGACGCCCGCGGAGCCACGGGGTTGCACGGTGCGCTGAGCTCGGTGTTTCCCATCGAAAGCTATAGCGGCAACGCGGCGCTCGAATACGTGGACTACGCGGTAGGCGAGCCCCCGTTCGATGTCCGCGAGTGTCAGATCCGCGGCCAGACCTATGCGGCGCCGCTGCGCGTGAAGGTGCGCCTCGTGCTCTACGAAAAGGCGGGCAAGGACAAGCGTCGCGTCAAGAACATGAAGGAGCAGGAGGTCTATCTCGGCGAATTGCCGTTGATGACCGAGAACGGCACCTTCGTCATCAATGGCACGGAGCGGGTTATCGTCTCGCAGTTGCATCGCTCGCCCGGCGTGTTCTTCGATCATGACCGTGGCAAGAGCCATTCCTCGGGCAAGCTGCTGTATTCGGCGCGCATCATTCCCTATCGCGGTTCGTGGCTCGACTTCGAATTCGATCCCAAGGATTGCGTGTTCACGCGCATCGACCGGCGCCGCAAGCTGCCGGTGACGATCCTGTTGCGTGCGCTCGATTTCAGTAACGAGCAGATGCTCGAAATGTTCTTCGAGCACAACGTATTTCACATCAAGGGCGATGCTATCACCCTCGACCTTGTGCCCGAGCGTCTGCGTGGTGAAACTGCGGCGTTTGACATCAAGATCAAGAGCAAGGTGCTTGTTGAGGAGGGACGGCGT
>JBOHZI010000283.1:0-3375 GCA_050738295.1 Gammaproteobacteria bacterium | reverse complement strand
ATGACGGGCTGATCGCGGCCGCAGGGGGCGCTCGCGGCCGGCGCCGCCTGCAGGCAGCGCACAAGCGCTTCCGGCGGTGGGCGGCAGCGTGCCCGGCCAATTTTGCGCACCGCGAGCATTTGTTGCGAGGCGAACAATTCCGGCTCGCCGGCAACACCGAGGCCGCCGTGCAGGCGTATGCGGCTGGCGCTGAAGCCGCACACCACTTTGGGCACACCCACTTGGAAGCACTGGCCGCACAGTTGGCCGCGCGTGCGTCGCGTCAGGCCCATGCCGGTGCCGAAGCGGACCAGTGGGCGGCACGGGCCAATACCTGCTATCACGCCTGGGGCGCGCATGCTTTCGCCGATGAATGCAAGGAGCAAACGCAATGAGCTATCTGGACCTGCCGAGGTTCTCGTTTCTGGGGAGCTTTTATACCGAAGCCTCGACCGTGGACAATGATCCGGCGCACTACGACCCGGCGTGTACGCGGCCGGCGCCGTGGCAGGATCCCGGCGGCGCGCATTACTTCTCGTTTCATGACCTCTATCGCCCCGACGGCGTGCAGCGTGCGTTCACGCCGCCGCTGGTGACCGGCGGCGTGAACCTGAACGGCAACGCGCTCGGGCCCAACGACCTCCTGTTGGGCGCGGCGGTTGACAGCGTGGGCGATGCTGGCGCGGGCGGCACGAACCGCGTGTTTCCGGCGCGGCTGGTGGATCTGGACGTTTACCAGCAGGGTGTGTCGACCATTTTCGGCTTTACCATGACCATCAAGCTCGACAGTGTCACGATCTCGGGCTTGCTCGACCGCTGTGAGCTCAATAACGCCCGCTTCGACCGGGTGCTGCCGACGCGGGGATGGAATGCGTGGGACAGCTACGGCGCCGGCTACGGCGGCGACACCTATGCTTCGGGCGCGTTCCAGAGCATTCTGCGCGTGGATCCAAAAACGTGGCCCTCCGCAGGAACCTCGCCGCTTCTGGATCAATTGCGGGCGAGCACGTTCACCGATCCGGCGGGTAATATCATGCTCTCGATTCGGTTGACGATGGACGATTACCGCAACCAGGCGTGGAGTACGGCCGACTTTCGCATTGGGCGTGTGCTGGGCACGGTAGGGCCGGTGACGTACGGGGAACCGACCGGCATTATAGGCAAACGCTGGCTGAACGGACGCGCGGCCGTGGTCAATTCCAAAAACCCGAAGCTCACCGATCCCTGGTATCAGCCTTCGTTCTACGGGGCGCCGTTTCAGATCGTGGCACGCCAGAACGGAACGCAGGTGCTCGTCGCTGACTTCTCGAATGCTCTGGCCACGACGTGTCCCGGCGGACCTCCGGTGGATTTGGGCAACGCGGTGGCGCGCATTGGGGACGGCTCGACCGGCGATATTGGGCCATTTTCGATCAACCAATCGCTGTACACGGTGCTGGGCGGGATCGTGGAATTGCCTCTAAACGCGGCGCAATGGGCCGCACGCGGGCAGCCGGTAACGATCAACATCAACGCGCCGGGGCTGGCGCCGGTTCCCTGGGCGGAGGCCAGCAACGGCTTGCTGTTGCAGGCGGTCGATCGCGTCGTGCGTCTGGCGAGTGAAGCGGACTCACCCGCCTGGCAGGGGAAGGTATGCGTTACGCAATGGGGTGTCCCGGCCGGCGGCGTGCAACTCGCCATCGAGGCGGTACCGGTGGTGAACGGCATCAAGGGTGCGACCGTACCCTGGGTTGCCGGCTACGAGGGCGATACACCGCAAGCAACCGGTGCGGTCAAGGCGAGCATTGTGCCGACCGATCAGAACGGCGAGGCCGTGGTTACGCTGCAAACGGTGGCCGACCCCGGCAACCGCTCGCCGTGGCTGGAAAGCCAGCTCTACTTCGTAGTTCCCTACTTCGCCAACACACCGCCGCCGAATCTGATGCAGCAGGGCGTGGCCCAGGAACAGATGATCTCGTGCGTGGCGTGGTCGCGCTCGCTGGCCAACGAAAACCCCACGTGGGAGGAGGTGCAGGCGTTGATGGCGCCCTACGCCAAATTATTTCCGGCGATGACGGCGGTACTCGATCTAACGGACAGGATTTCGTTCCAGACGTTTGCGCTCAATCCGCCGTGGCAGGCGCCGGGAGGCGGGCCGCCGATCTTCAACCCTCCGACGCCGTATACGCTGCCCAACGGGAAGACGATCGCACGCGGCGCCATTCCCTATTTCTTAACGCGCACGATTGACGACCCGCGGACCATGCCGGTAACGCGCGATCTCTCGCCCAACCGCATTCTGACGGTTCTCTATTTCTGCTACAACCTGCAACAGCAATACCCACCGAATACCGGGAGTTCCAAGTGAAAATGCAATTCGCCTTCCTCGGCGCCCTGGCGGCGCTGTCCCTCATTGCCGCCGGCTGCCATCGCACGCCGTCGGCGGTGGCAACAACGACTGCGGCCGCACCCGTTCCCTATACCATCACGCTGACGCCGGTGGATACGACGAATCTCAACCTGCCGGCGCTGCAAAGCTATTGTCTGGCCGAAATGCCGCAGGGCTGGCTCATCACCGGCGGACGCATCAACACCGGATTGCATACGTTCAACACCAGCGGCAATAATTTTCCGCCCACGACCGAGGATCCGGATCTCTGGTGGGTAGATGGCACGACGCACAAAGCGGTGGCCGCGCTTGCGCTGTCAGCGCTCAAACCCGAGTTCGCCGACCCCCTGATGGCGAGCAATCAGGAGTGCGCCCTCGATGCCCAGGGCAATCTGTACGTGATCGGCGGCTATGGCATGGATCGCGCGAGCGGCAAGATGACCACGTTTGACAGCCTGATTCGAGTGCCGGCCGCGGACATCGCCACCATCATGACATCATCACTGACGCCATCGCAGAAAGCAGCGAAGGTGGGGGCGGCGATGCAGCAGGCGGGCAACATTATTCATAACAGCCAGTTTGCCGTCACCGGCGGAGCCCTGGAGCAGATGCCCAGTGGCAGCTATGCCTTGATTTTCGGGCAGAACTTCAAGGGCGAATACAATCCGTTCGAGCAGACCGCAGCCGTGTATACGCAGCAAGTGCGGGCGTTTTCCGTACGCCCCGGCACGACTCAGCTGCTGGTGCCGCCGTATGCGGTCAACCAGCCGAATGCCGATTTTCACAGGCGCGATCTTAACGTTGTGCCCAGCGTGAATCCGGCGACGGGTCAGACGCGCATGGCCGCGCTGGGCGGCGTCTTTCAGCCGGGCATCATCGGAGCGTATGACTTCCCTGCTTATATCAGCGAGTCCGGCGGGCAGATGACGGTGAGCGCCGACCACGGCGCCACCGCGCATCAGCGCTTCAACCAGTACGAGTGCCCGGTGGTCGTCGTGTATGACCCAGACGGCAAGGCGGTCTACTAC
>JBOHZI010000282.1:0-3417 GCA_050738295.1 Gammaproteobacteria bacterium | reverse complement strand
GCTGCGCGTGGGCGAATACCGAGACGTCCGGCATGCCGCCCGGGTTAACCGTGAGTGCGAATGCGTACGGCGCGCTGCCCGCCGTCATGCAGAAGGCGAGGGCGATCGCGCCGGCCAGCCTGCTTTTCCGCAATTGTTTGACCCGTGCCATGTTTGCTTCTCCTTGAAGCGTAATGCGCGACGTTCCGAATCAGAACAGGTCGGCGCGGGTAAATCCGAAATCGATCAACTGCGCATTGGTGACGACGTTGCGCGCGTTGACCAGTCTTTTTGCTGTCAGCGGTTCGGGCGGATTGAGCAGAACCGTATCCTTGATGAAACCCTTGCCGATGATCGCGAACACGATGTCATTCCAGCTCTTCACGAAATCTTCCCTTGTCATTACACGGTTGCCGAGCGCAGGGTCGCCGATGTAGATGCGGTCGCCCTCCGCCTTTTCGAATACGACGAAATGCTTGTAGCCCTTGATGTCGAGCAGCACGATCACCGGAATCTTGACCCGCTCCAGCACGGCAGGCTCGATCTTGTAGCCGCGTCCGCGGTAGCCGAGCGTCTCGACGTAGTTCTTCAGATCCAGCAACGAGAAGCCTTCCTTCTGCACCACTTTCGGGTCGCTCACTTTGAACAAACCCTGAATGACCTGAAACTCGGTGACGTCCCGGCCGTACGCGTATTTGAGGATGGTTGCAAGCGACGCAGCGCCGCAGGAGAAATCGGTATGCTGCGGCACCATGTCGACATAGCGCAGGCCACGCATGCTGGTGACATTGACACGCACCGGGCCGGCGTTGGGAATGATATTGCCGACTTCGAGGTTGTCGGCCAGCGCGGAACCCGCGAGCAGCGCCAGCAGCGGCAGTGCGGAAAAGCGCAACAGGAACTTGAGCTTGTTCGATTTGTTGTGTCCGGTCATGGTCGCCGTCCCGCGAAGGTGATGCGAAAAGCAAAAACCCCGGCCGGATGTTCCCGGCCGGGTAGGTGAAGCTACAGCTTGTTACTCGCCACCGGCCGAGGCGCCCTTGGTACCGAGGGCCGCCGCCACCGACAGGATGTTCGACTGCAGGTTGTTGGTGCCCGCAGCCACATTCGCGCCGATGTTGCCCATCGCGCCGCGCAGCGCATTGCCGGAGATGCTGGCATTGTCCTGGCTCCAGACAATCGACGTCGTCGTCACCGGGATGCAACCACTCACCGTGCCAGTAAGTTGGGTTTCGTTCAACTCGTCGACGATGCTCTGTTCGTTTGAATTTTCACCCGATTCGCTGGGGTGGTTGAGATGCCCGCTCAAGGTAAGGCTAACAGGGTCGTACACGGTCGTAGTCTTAGTGGTACCTGTGTTATGCGTGCTGTTGCCGTACGTCGCCTGACTGTTATCGATCGAAGCGATCGCAAAGTTGGAGTCAGCCGCAGAAGCGGACAGCACGTTCTTCTGCACGTTGCTGTCGCCCGCCGCCACGTTGGCGCCGATATTGCCCTGCGCATTTTGCAACACGTTGCCTGACATGCTGGCGTTGTTTGCAGCCGGATTGTTGTAGGTGTGGTTCCAATGTGCGGTCTGATCCTGGAACACTTGCGCGCTGGCTGCGCCGAACACCGTGCTGGCGTCGGTTGCGGCCAGAGCGGCTTCGTTCGACTGAATGTTATTGTCGCCGGCACCGACGTTCAGGCCGATGTTGCCCTGCGCCCCGTGCAGCGCGTCGCCACTGGCCGAAGCGTTGTTCTTGTGGTTGTCGTTATCGACGAAGTTTCCACCAGTGGACTGGCTGTCGTTGACCACCGCTTCGGAGTCGCTCTTTGACTTGATGTTGCCCTTGAGATTGAGATGGCCGTCAACATCGATGTCCTTGTCGATGCTGATGCTGGTTTTGAGGTTGGCTCCGCTGCCGTAATCGTCGCCCCAAGCCCATGCCGCTGTCGTGGATAGCGCGAACGCCGAGGCCACCGCCAACGCGAGCGTAGCAGCTTTAAATTGCGTTTTCATGTTATGCTCCTATTAAGTTTCAAGTTGACTACGGTTTTGCGCCAGTCTGAACAGAAAGCGCAAAGTTGTTGGCCGTGGCATTACCCGACCCTGCCGACTGGTTGATCTGAACGAGCCCTCGCGCGCCTTCAAAGGCGGTATTGGAAATCGATACCCCTTGTTGGCGCGTTTTGTTGCCCGCCCCGGTCAACGCCGGTCCTGCATTGGAGATTGTGGTGGACAGCACGCTGTCCGCCACTACCTCCACTCCATTGCCCATTCCCAACGCTGCGGTATTGGATTGCGCGTTCGCGATGCCACTGGTCTGATTGACTGACAACAGACCGGTGACATTTGCGAATGCGCCATCGCCGATGGTGGCGGTGGCGATGCCCGGCGCGCTTGCCTGGTTGGCAGCGGTGCTTTGCACCGTTCCTACCAGCGCCGAGCTCACTCCGACACCCGCGGCCAATGCCGCTGCATTGGACTGGACGTTGGAATCTCCTGCCGCTTCATTCACGGCAGCCCTGCCGCGGATGCCCGCGAGCGCGTTCGGTCCGATCACGCTCTGCGTCACATACGCCGGAATCTGCGGCCCCAGATCGCCCGCGTGCGCGAGATTCGCGCCGAGGCCGACTGCGGCCGTGAACAGAAAAACTGGTAGTGTGCGTGCGGTGCGCTTCATGTTCGCCTCCATCGCTATCTACCGATAAATCCGATGCCCTTGAGGGCATCCATTACCTGGCCGGTTGCTTGCTGCGCCATGCCGCCGGCAGTGCCGCCGGCGCCACCGCCCATGCTGCCGGTCATCATCGAGCCGGCGGCCAGGCCGTAACCGCCTCCGCCCGCGACCGCATTGCTTTGCGCGCCGGCGATTCCAGCGCTGCGCGCGGCCAGGGTGCCGGTTTGCATCGGCACGCCGGTTGCCACATTCGAGAACTCGCTATTGGTGAGTTCGTGGGCCACGGTACCGCCGGAGTACCGATTGAGGCCGAGGATGTTCTGCACCTGCTGCCCTGGGTTTGTCTTCGCCGAAACCGGCCCCGTCCCAGAACGAAAGGCGGTACGGGGTGATACTTGACGCGTGATGATGATGTCGCCGGGATCACTCCACGCCTGCGGCAGCACGCCAGCCAGCATCGAGCATCCGGCCAGCATTGCGATCATCATTGGTAGTTTGTTCATATCGCTGTCACCGAACATGGAAGCTGACGACGTTGGCTACCTGATTGCTGCCGTAATTGGCTGGCGTATTACGGGTCGCGCCGCTGCCGCCGGTGCTGCGTTCGTCCCACAGGATGACCGCGACATGCTGCGTCTGCGTGGCGGGTGTCACACCCTGTTCGCCGGTGCCGCGATACTGGCTCAGCGCCTGATTGCCGAGCGGCGTTGCGCTGATGCCAAGTGAAATATCGGCGGTTTCGACGAGCGACACTTTTTCTATTCCGTTCTGTGCG
>JBOHZI010000281.1:0-3427 GCA_050738295.1 Gammaproteobacteria bacterium | reverse complement strand
GGTCTGGGCCACGGTCCCGGCGTATATCGCATGTACGACGGCGCCGATCGGCTGATCTATGTGGGCAAGGCGCGCGATGTGCGGCGGCGGCTGAGTTCCTATTTCGGGGCCCGCCCGCAGGCCGCGAAGGTCATGGCCATGCTGCGCCGCCTGGCGCGTATCGAGGTGACCTGGACCACTACCGAAGTCGAAGCGCTGCTGCTCGAGAGCACGCTCATCAAGGAGCACCGACCGCGTTATAACGTGGTACTGCGCGACGACAAAAGCTACCCCTACATCCGCCTGATGCCCGGTCTCGGTTTCCCGCGGCTGAGCTTCTACCGGGGGCCGCAACGTGGCGCGGGACGCTTGTTCGGGCCTTACCCCAGCGCCACCGCCGCACGCAGTGCGCTGGGGGAGTTGCAGCGGGTGTTTCGGTTGCGCAACTGCACCGACCGTTATTTCCGCAACCGTACGCGACCGTGTCTGCAATATCAGATCGAGCGCTGCTCGGCGCCGTGTGTGGGCCTGATCGGGCAAGACGATTACGGGCGCGACCTGAAGCAGGCGGTGGCGTTTCTGGAAGGCCGCGACGAGCATGTGATCGAGGAATTGGTGGAGCGTATGGAACAGGCCAGTACGGCACTCGATTACGAGAAGGCGGCACGCATGCGGGACCAGATTCAGCGTCTGCGTCAGATTCGTGCGCACCAGGACGTGGTCGGCGACATGGACGACTGTGATGTGCTGGCGGTGGCCGAAGCGGGCCGTGACAGCGCGGTCGTGGTGGTATTGCCGGTGCGGGGTGGGCGTCTGCTGGGCAGCCGGCATTACCGCGTTGCGGTGGGTGTGGAACAGGAGGCAGCCAACATCCTGGAAGGCTTTATATCGCAGCACTACGAGCACGAGATGCCGCCGCGGCTGGTCCCGGATCGACCCTTGCCGGACAGCGAAACGCTGGTGGCAGCACTCGCCAAACGTCTGGACCGCAGCCCGGTTATTCGCCCAGCCGGCCGCGGTGCTCTGAAGCGCCTGGTGGCGCTGGCCGCGACCAATGCACAGGAGTTGACGCGTCTGGGCAGTGGCGGGGCAGCCATGGCCGCGCGTTTCGAGGCGCTGGAGCAGGCACTCGATCTGCCTGCGGACGAGCTGAACCGCATCGAGTGTTTCGATATCAGCCACAGCGGCGGCGAGGCGCCGGTCGGTTCGTGCGTGGTGTTCGATCGTCAGGGACCGCTCAAGCCGGCCTATCGCCGCTTCAATGTGCGCGATGCCGAGCCCGGCGATGATTACGGTGCGCTGGCCGAGGTGCTTGAGCGCCGCTATCGCCGTGTGCGCACGGAGGCTCAGGCTTTTCCGGATCTGGTGCTGATCGACGGTGGAGCGGCTCAGCTGCGCCGTGCCCGTCAGGTCTTGCAGGCGTTGGGACTGGATGCGCTGCGCTTGGCCGGGGTGACCAAAGGCGCCGGCCGGCGTGCCGAATTCGATCGATTGTTGCTTGCGCCGACCGGTCGCGCGCTGGCGCTCGAACCGGAGTCGCCGGCCTTGCATCTGGTGCAGGCGTTGCGCGACGAGGCCCACCGCTTTGCGATTACCGCTCATCGCCGCTCGCGCCAGCGGGCCCGCGGTGAATCCGTATTGGATACGGTCAGCGGCATTGGTCCGGTAAAAGGGCGGCAACTTCTTACCCACTTTGGTGGTCTCAAGGGACTGCGTCAGGCAAGTGCCGTGGATCTGATCTCGGTGCCGGGCGTCAATCGTGCGCTCGCCGAGCGCATTGTGCACCACCTGGCAGGGGATGGACGGTAATGACGGGATTGGGGTTGCCCAACTGGCTCACCTTGTTGCGGGTACTCCTGATTCCGGTGATGGTGCTGTTTTTTCTTTTGCCGTTCGGCTGGGCCCGGCCGGTAGCGGCTGGAATTTTCGTGTTGGCCGGGCTGACCGACTGGCTCGACGGGTTTCTGGCCCGGCGCATGCGCCAAGGTTCGCGCCTCGGCGCTTTCCTCGACCCGGTGGCCGACAAGCTGATCGTGGCCTCGGCACTGGTCCTGATCGTGATGGCGGATCCTCACAGTTGGGTGGTTCTGCCGGCGCTGATTATTATTGGCCGCGAAATCGCGGTCTCGGCGCTGCGCGAGTGGATGGCCGGCATTGGGTCTTCGCGTATGGTGGCGGTGTCCTGGGCCGGCAAGATCAAGACGGCGGTACAGATGGTGGCCATCGTGCTGATGCTGTTCCGTAATCCGTTGCACGGCACGCATGTGTACTGGATCGGATTGGGTCTGCTCTACGCGGCCGCGGTGCTGACCATGCTCTCGATGTTTTTGTATTTGCGTGCGGCCTGGCCGGATCTGATGAGCCGGCGAAGCCGGGATTTTAGATGAAAACTTTGACAGCGGTTGCGGATCGACGTTATTGTGCGCGGCTGGCTGTGCCGTGATTGTCCCCTTGGAGAAACCAACTTGCGCCTGAATAGAATTATTGTCTCCTCGACCCTGTGTGGACTTGCGTTTGCGCTTGCCGGTTGTGGCGGCAGCAGTAGTAGTTCGGCTTATGTCTATAACCCCAAGCCTTATGCCGCCAATGCCTATCTGGTGGCTTCTTCCGATACGCCGGCGTCCGGTCAGATTTATGCCTCCAGCCCGCAGAATCTGGCGATCAGTTTCGTGGTGGATCAGAAGCCTCAACACGGCATTTTGAGCCTTGACGACAGCTCCGGCGCCTACACTTACACGCCGGACAATGGTTATGCGGGTGCCGACAGTTTTACCTATACGGCGGCGACCAGCAATGGGACCTCCCCGACTGCGAGCGCGACGGTTATCGTCAACGGTGGCCCTTCCGGGGTGTCGGCCTTCGGCGTGCCGGTGTACGTTCACGGCGGCAACCCAACCAGCGTCGGTATTGTTGTGCGCCTATCGAATCCGCCCAACGGCCAGGCGACGGTCAACTACAGTACGGTGGACGGCACAGCGAAAGCGGGCGTCGACTATACGACCACGAGCGGTACTTTGACTTTCGGGCCCGGCGTAACCGAACAAACCGTGACCGTGCCGCTGACGGCAATCAATGGAAACAGCTACCGCTACTTCCGCTTGCGCTTGAGTAACCCCAGCAGCAATCTGCAGATTGCCACAGGTACGGCGACGGTATTGCTGCGCTACTGGCCCGAGCCGCTCAACGATACCGGTACGACAGGTTGCGCCACCGAATCCAATGGCAATCCGCTCAATCCCGACACCTGTCCGCAAGCCGAGTATCCCGATCAGGACGGCGATCTCGGCCGGGATCGGGCGAGCTACGAAAACACGCTGGCCAAGGTTGGCTATGGGGGGTTTGCCTATAATTTCGGCTTCGACTTTACCAAAATAGGCAACGATGGCCAGCCCATTTTTGATCAAAATGCGCAATACGGTACCGAGCCGTGGGCATGCGTGCGGGACAA
>JBOHZI010000280.1:0-3438 GCA_050738295.1 Gammaproteobacteria bacterium | reverse complement strand
CGATCGTACCGCATTTCGTAAAAACAGTGTTAATGGCTACCGCCTTGGTCAGGCCCCATTCAGGGCACTGGCACGACGTCGAAGGCGATCGTCAGGCGGGTGTCATCGGGCGTGCCGGCGAATGGCACGGTTCCATGCCACATGTACGATGGGAAAAGGGCCAGCAGCCCCGGTTCCGGCTTGATGAAATACTCGGGTTCCAGGAGGGGAGAGGTTGAAAAAGCCGGTTCACCGAATTTCAGCCAGCCTTCCCCGCCCGGCCGCTCGACGGCGCCCGGCAGATGCAGGTAACAGGCGGATGAAATCCAGCCTTCCGGGTGGTAGTGGTTGACGTGAAACCCGTGGGGTCGCAAGCGCACCGACCACATGCCGCTGATCCGATACCGACCCGTGTTGCGCCCGCGCATGGCGTCGTTGCCGGTACCGATGGCTTGAATGTAGCGGCGGATCGAACCGTCGATGGCCTGCGGAAAGGCACGAATCGACGCGTACGGTGAATCCTGCGGGATCAACGGGATCTGGGTCCCCTCACGCAATGAATTTCCCACCGGATGCGCGCGCAGGACGTGTACGCGTTCCAGATCCGCCACCAGGTCGGCAAGGTAAGCGTCAAGACTGGTCCAGCCGGGCGGTATATCGATCAACTCGGCACGAACGAAGTGTTGGTAATCGAGCAACTCTCGATAGCGCTGGTTGCCGAGGATGCGCCGGGCGTCCGCGGTCATCGCCAATGCTTGCCCGTCGCAAGGGTCGGATCGATGCAGGACCTCGGCGATCGCCAAGGCCGCTGCCGCATCACCGGTCGCCAGGCTGGCATTGCCTATCGCTACCTGCGCCATCCGATCCTGGGGGGAACAGTCGCGCAACCTCTTTGCATATCCCAGGGCCCGGGTGCCATCCAGCTCCAACGCAACCGTGATGGCGGAGGTCAGCAATTTGACGTCTCGCGGCGCCATGGCCAGACCGGCATCAAGTTCGGCCAGCGCTTCTCCCGGCATGCGGGCCGAGAGCAACAGGCGGGATTTGGTGATGCGCAAACCGACGAGCTGCGGTTGCTCGCGCAACGCGCGATCGAGCGCGCGGGAGGCCTCCCGGACGTCGCCAGAACGCATCCAGACGAGCTCCATCAGGTTGGCGTGCGCCGCCTGATGGTCCGGTCGGGCATGCACGACGTGTCGAAATTGGTCTTCGGCTTCATTGAAACGCGCCAACCCCAACAGGGCACGCCCCAGCACGAAAGCGCTTTCCGGCGTAGCACCATGACGCGCGGTGACCTTGCGAGCCAGCGGTTCCGCCTCAGCGGACCCGCCGCTGTCGGCCAGTACGGCGGCGAGCCGCAAGGCTGCATCCTTGCTGGAGGGTTCCTTTTTGAGCCACCCGCGGAATACCGCTTCGGCCTCCTTCTTGTGGCCCGTCGCCATCAGGGCGTGGCCGTAGAGCATCAGTACCGAACCATTCGCATTGTGAGACGCTGCGAGCGGCGCCAGGGCATCGACCGCGAGCTGCACCTGGCCAAACGTGAGCCATGTCCGCGCCAGCGTAGCCATGTGGGTCACCGCGGCGGTCACGCTCGTGTCGGTGGGGGCAAGGTCGAGGGCCCTCCGCAATACTTTCGCTCCGTCCACATGGCGGGCGGAACGCAGCAAGTCGCTGGTGGTTCGGAGCAACTCAGGAATGCCGAGCGGGGTAGCCTGGCTCATGCGCGGGGCTTGTTTTCGGGCGACTTGTCGCCGGGATGGTAGCGGCGAACGCCAGCACCCACACGCAGCAACCGCGCGCTATCGGCCTGACCAATGGCAACGGCTCAAAGAGTCTGGTGGTATTGCACGTACGGCACGCGCCCCTGATCCGGGGTGGTGCCACCGGGACCAAAGAGCAGCGGCGCGCGGCCGGAAGACCACACGTTCTGGGCGCCGAAATTCAACTCGCCGCGCCACGGCAGGCGAACGCTGATGCCCAGGTCGACGCCGCTCCAGCGCTGATTTTGGCCCAACACCGAACCGGGTACGTCGGGCTCGAGCATGTGTCCGACGATCGCCCCACGCACGGCCCCGTGCTGGATGCCGAGGCTGAGGGTGGTCTGGTCGAGCGCATCGTCGGCGGTGAGGCCGGAGCCCGGCAAGAACTTCACACGGCCGACGCTGGCGCCCAGGTCCAGACTGGTATCGGGCGCCAAGTCGACCTTGCCGCGCGCATTGAGACTGGTGGCCGTGCTGTTGCGGAACCACAAGGGCGCCGCGACATCCGCGCCGCCTTCCGACGGCAATACGCGAGGCAGTGGTGCGTTGCGGGCGTGCGTGGCCGCGGGCTCGCTCTGCGCCTGCCCGATCGACAGGTCGAGCGTCACGCCGTGGCCCGCATAGCCTGCACCAACCTCGCCACGTTGCACACCGTCCGCTGGCGCGATGCCAAGGCAGCCCGGCGTGCCGGGGGCACACGTGGGCGCGAGGGGCGTCCAGCGAACCTCATTGATGTTGACGTGTGCGGTAAGACCCGGCTTGGAGGTGAACTGGACGCCCGCGCCCGCAGAATGAGCTTGGCCATCCAGCGGAGCCGCGGTGGCCGAAGGCACGGTGTTGCCCGCGCGACCGCTCGCCGTCACCGACAATTTATTGCCGTCCTGCTGCCACACGGGCGCCTTGGCGGTGGCTTTGCCCGTATGCACAGACTTGAGCGCCGGGATCACCGGCATCGGCGCTGTTTGCGCAAACGCCCATGCCGGCAGGGCCAAGGCCAAGCCGGTAAATACTGCGCTGGCAAGCAATCGACGCATTCTCGAGCCCGAAAACCCTTTGTAAGCAACCGCACACCCGGCACGGAAAACCGTGCCGTCTTTGGGATGATTGTACGCCACGAAATTACATTTTGCTAACAATTCATGAACCGGCGGGTGCATGAAGCCGCCGCCGCTGCAAGCCGTGCCGGACAGACGTGACCGGCGTGGGAACTACGGGTTACACTCTGAACCGTTGCGGGGGGTTGGACCACACATGGCAGGCGACGTTCATCATCTGGCTACACCGGCCAGCAAGCCGCCGACCACGGCGGTTCTGTGCCGCGCAATCAATGAGCTGTGGGCGGCATACGACCTTGACGGCGTGAGTGTGGCCGCCGCTGCCCTGCTCGCGAAATTGGCACCGCAGGCGCGGGTCAAGTGCTACCACACCGATGCGCCCGAAGAACTCGCCGAGTCCGGCACGTTCATTGCGCGGGTGAAATTGTCGGAACAGGAGTCGCTGCAGATCAGCGCCCCGCTCGATGGCGACGATGCTCGTACGCTGATCGAAACGGCGGCGGAGATGATCGACGCTCGGGTCCGCGCGCTCGCGCACAGGAACCAGTTGAGCGATTCGGTCAAGCAGCTTGCGCGGGCGGAGCGCCTGCAGCGCGCCTTGTACGCCATCGCCGACCAGGCCAGCGCGGTGGGGTCCAACCTCA
>JBOHZI010000279.1:0-3439 GCA_050738295.1 Gammaproteobacteria bacterium | reverse complement strand
GTCGTTCACCGATGCCCACCCGCTAGCCCACAATGCCTTCAAGATCGAACTTGCCCAGCGTGTTGCGCTTCGAGCGCTGCAAACCGCAGGAGAGCGCGCATGAACGCCATCGGAAGGCCGATATCTCGCTTCGACGGGCGCCTGAAGGTGACCGGCACAGCGCGCTACACGTCCGATATCGAGGTAGCAGGCGTCCTACAAGCGGCGCTTGTCAGCAGCACCATTGCGAACGGCCGTATCTCGTCCCTCGATATTTCCGCCGCTGAGAACGCCCACGGGGTGATAGCCGTGTTCACGCACCGCAACATGCCGCGCATGAACCCGACGCCAAAGCCTTGGAGTCACCTTCATCCGCATGGCCAGTCGTACTTGCCTCTTCAGGACGACCGGATTCTCTACGCCGACCAGCCCATCGCACTAGTGGTCGCGCGGACGCTTGACCAAGCGACCTATGCAGGAACGCTGATCAGGGTTGGTTATGACGCTAAACTGCCGGCCGTCTTCGGTCCGCACTCGATAAAGGAGGCTGTGGATCCTCCGCAGTTCCTGTGGCCTGTTGCTTCCTCGGTCGGCGATGCTGACGCGGCGATTACGACAGCCGAGGTGAAAATCCAACAGACATACACCACAACCGATCGCCACCACAACCCAATGGAGCCGCACGCAACGACAGCCATCTGGGACGCCGACGGCGCGCTGACTCTGTACGAAACGACGCAGCATATCTTCGGGACCAGAGAATTGGTGTCGATGGTGCTCGGCGTACCCATCGCGAAGATCACGGTTGTGTCCCACTTTGTTGGTGGGGGATTCGGCTGCAAGGGCTATGTTTGGCCGCACACGTTGTTGGCGGCTCTCGCCGCAAAGGTGTTGAAGCGAGCTGTGCACGTGCAGCTAACTCGTGCGCAGATGTATTCAATGGCGGGTCATCAGCCAGCAAGCATTCAGACAATTGCGCTGGGCGCAGGAAGAAATGGAAAGCTGACGGGCATCCGACACGACAGCATTTCACCGACATCGATGTTCGACAACTATATCGAGTATGCGGCGCTCTGCCCACGATCACTTTGGAGTGCGAGCGGGGGCATCTCGACGAATCACAAAATCGTCCACGGGAACCGCAACACTCCGACCGCGCTTCGTGCTCCACACGAGGCGCTCGGGCATTTCGCGTTGGAGAGCGCCTTGGACGAACTCGCCTACGAAACCGGTGTGGATCCGGTCGCGCTGCGTCTGCTCAACGACACCGACACCGACCCACATACTGGACGCCCCTTTTCCTCGCGCGCCATGCGCAAATGTCTAACGGAAGGCGCCGCGCGGTTTGACTGGGACAAGCGGACTCCTGAGCCGAGTTCGATGCGTGACGGCCGCTATCTTATCGGGCAGGGTATGGCGGGCGCGATCTATACCCATTGGCGCTGGCCGGCGCGGGCGCGGGTCACGATAGGCCACGACGGTTCAGCAATAGTTGAGACCGGCACACACGAACTGGGCACCGGAACGTACACAGTACTGCAGCAGGTGGCTGCGGACACGCTGGGTTTGTCACCGGAAAACGTAACTGTGCGGCTCGGCGACACCAGGTTGCCGACATCGCACGCGTCCATCGGCTCGGCTACGGCGGCCAATGCGGGCGCGTCGGTCATGCTGGCGGCGAAGTCCGCACGTGATAGAGCGATTGAATTGGCCCGAACAGGCCATGATGCGCCTTTTGTCGATGCTGACTCCGGCGATGTGGTCGTCGAAGACGGCAAGCTGATGCTGCCGGCAAAGAGTCTGAGTATCACGTATGCCGAACTAATGAAACGAAACGGCCTTTCGTCTTTAACGGGTGACGGCGATTACGATCCGATTCCGGAAGGACCAAAGGCGGTGTTCAGCTTCTCGGCCGTGTTCGCCGAGGTACGTGTTGACCCTGACCTTGGGCTCGTGCGTCTGAATCGTTTTGTGGGAGCCTACGACTGCGGACGAGTCCTGAACCCAAAGACTGCACGCAGCCAAGCCATCGGCGGGATCATCTGGGGCGTCGGACACGCCCTCCTTGAGAAATCGGAAACTGATCCGGTCATGGGCCGGTTCCTCAACCGCAATTATTCAGGTTATCTAGTGCCAACCTCCGCGGACATTCCAGAGCTTGACGTGCTATTTGTCGGTGACTTCGACGGCGAAGCGAGCCCGATCGGCGTGAAAGGCTTGGGCGAGCTCACCTCGGTATCGGTCGCACCGGCAATCGCAAACGCGGTGTATCACGCGACCGGAAGGAGAATTCGGCACGTACCCATCACGGTGGAGGACGTTCTGTGACTTCTTTGCGCTCGCGACTTGTTTTTGGACTTTGAACGAAAGTCCCGTTGTAAAACCTTCACAAGCCTTCTGGAGCCGACACGCTGATGAGTGGTCTGAGCCAGGTTCCAAAAACAGATATCGTGCACCGGGCAATCGCGAGCGGCCCGGCTAAACCGAAGTGGTGGCCGGTTTTGGTGCACTCCACAAGGACAGCTGTGGCAGCAGTGGCTTCGGTATTGGCGGCGCGACTCTTCGGCTTACCCGAAACTTACTGGGCAGCGATCACAACTTTGGTAATTACACAGTCATCGCTTGGTACGGCGGTCACCGTCTCCGGGGAGCGTTTCATCGGGACGGCGCTTGGGGCGGCAGTTGGCGCAATTGTGGCCAGTTACTTCGGGCCAGGAATGCTTGTGTTCGGCATCAGCGTGTTTATCTTGGGAATCCTTAGCGCTGCGGTGCACTCGGATCGCAGCGCATACCGTCTCGCTGGCGTTACGCTCGCGATCGTGCTGCTTGTACCGCGGACTGGACCCGCAATACAAATCGCGCTGCATCGATTTTCCGAAGTTTGCATCGGAATTGGAGTTGCGCTGATCTTGACGGTGGTATGGCCGGAAAAAGAAGAAACATCAACAAACAAAAACCGAACCTGGTAGGCATGAGACGGCACTATGGCTTTTTCCCGTGGCTGTTACAACCGACAAGGATGCTCTAGGAGCAACAAGAGCTGATGCCATTTTCCTTGATCCTCGCACCCAAACGGGATTTCGGGGATTCTTGGAGGGACCTTCGCAATGCCCCTTCTCGTTACAAGCGCGTCCGGTGCCAATGGGAACGGATTTGGCGCCCTGCTCGCTTTTGAGTTGGACGGCAGGCTGCGCGGTACATTTGTTGATGATGATCGCATCGCCGATCCCCGTGGTCTTGCTGTCGATCGAAACGAAAATTTGCTGTTTCTAAACAGCGGGGCCGATTGCGTATTAGCAATCTCTTCGAATGGACGGGTTGTTCGCGACACTGGCCGGATTGAAGGCCTGAATCCGGGCGGTGGCATTTTCGGTTCGGATGGCCGGTATTTCGTCGGCTTGCGCAACGAACGCACAATTGTTGCATTGGCGACCAGTTTGAATGGTGCCGTGGAGTATCT
>JBOHZI010000278.1:0-3441 GCA_050738295.1 Gammaproteobacteria bacterium | reverse complement strand
CATCCATCATCTGGCATACCGGCGTTGGCGCACTCTGCTGCAATTCGTCTGCCACCGATCGACGCACAGAAGCATCCGGCTCGTCGGGTTTGTACAGCAGCGTGAAGCCGCTGCGCAGTGCCTTGTTGGTACCGTCGCCGCTGGCGAAGCCGGGCGCGCGAAGCCAACCCGAGAACCACTGCATGCTGCCATTGGGTGTCGGGTTGCGATCGATCCCATACAAGGTCTCGCAAAATCGTTCCAGCATCGGTTGTTGCGGGCCATGCGCACGCATCAGGTCATTTTCTATCGGCTTGGCCATCTGTCCTGGTTCAGGCAAGTCGTCCCAGTTCAATGACACCACCCAGTAGCGTCCGCTCAACAGCAGCGCCATGCGCTTGTACACGTCCTCATCGACAATATCGTGGTGGTATTGCAGGCCATCCATGTACACGGCAATTGGGCGGTAGCGGCGCGCGTCTTCGCTACGAGCCGGAGTCAACAACACATCAATTTCAGTTTGGGCCGCCACGCCCTGCCCCGGGCCGACCTTGACCTGGTGCTCGACATGCCAGGCAACCGGGTGACCATCTGCGCCGGGCACGCTAAGCAATTCACCGTTCTTGCCGTGGAACACTTCGTGGCTCATCTGCGCACCATCCAGACGCGCCAAGGCATCGACAAATTTCTGTTCCAGCTTGCTTTCAATCAGCGTGTTGGTGCTGATCTCACCAAGACTTGCCACGGACTCGATCTGGTCACGCAGAAGCAGGATATCGCCCAGCAACTCGGCGGCGGCACGGCGCGATATGGTTGGCATATGGCGGCTGTCGCGGTAGGCAAGCACGCAGCGGTAGCAACCGTCCAGGCGCACATCCTCAACGCACGCGCACTCCAGCAGGTGTTGGTGGGCCAACGCCAGTACGTTGAAAATGATGCCGGGCTCGCGCATCAGGTCCTTGAGATAACCGGTTCCGCCCGGAATCCGGTCGTAGATCAGCAGATACAGGCGCTCACCGCTGCCTTCACTGGCCGGTTCGCGCATGTGAGTAACCTGCAAATGGTGAACGTTGCCGCGAAAATGCAGCTTAAGACCTAGGTTCAGCGCAGCCACAAACGAATCGAGTTTCACGTCCGAATAAGCCACCTCGCTCAGCGGCAGCAGAATACGGATGGCTTCAGATTCCAGCTCGCGGTACAGGTACAGGCTGTCCAGAAAATCCTCGTCGCTGGCTTGATCGGGATGGCGATACAGCTTGCAGGCGTAAGCGTGTTGTTTTTCATTTGCCCGTGAGTGTGCCTTCTGCACCTTGCCGCAATGCCGACAGATATGAAAACCTTGGCGGGACTGCTCCTCGCCGGCTACCGAAAATTTATTGGACTGCCCACCCCGGACGCCGAAGTTGACCTCGCGCAACACCACCTTCCGCAGGAACTCAAAACCAAACGGCAGCGTCTCGCTCTTGAGCCGCCAACCGCCCTGATTGCCTCCGGTGGGGATATCGACCAGCATCTGGCGGTTGAAAAACGTGGGTTCACGCTGTTCCGAATCGTCGCCAATCCGGTCACGTCGATCCGACACCGTGGAATACAGTTGGCGCAGTCTGAGCACTTTGTGCTTCTGCCCAATATTGGCCCACTGTGCACTGCCGCAGCGCGGACAGGCGCTATGCCGGTCCTCCCGTGCCACGTTTTCGCTGTATTGGCACTGATCGCAAAAACGCCAGTCCTCTGGCTCCGACAATTGCAAATCTACCTGATCGATGGTCAGGCGGTGACTGACGGCGTAGAACGTTGCATCCGGAGCCAGTTCGCCCAAGGCCGCCTGTGCCGGCCGCTGGAAACTGTATGCGACGCGCTCGTAGGGTGAGCCGTCTTCGTCTGTCTGACCGCGCGTCTTGCGCCTCAGGATGACCGATTGCAGGGTTACCCCCTCCTCTGGAAACGCATAGTTCGGTAGCAGGCCCTCATCGGTAAAGAAGTTGAGGGTCTGACGGCTGTTGATGCTTGACATTAGTGCTAGCAGCGCGCTGCGTTCGCGCTCCATGGCTTTCAGCAACTCGTTGGTGGCTTCATCCTTGGGTTGCTCGCGCAGGCGGTCCAGCTCGCGCTTGAGTCGCTTGACCTGCTTGTCCAGGGATTCGCGCTCCCGGCTGAGGCGTGCGAGGCGCTCCAAAAGTCGATGGCTGAGCGAATGGGCGCTGGACGGTTCGAGAAAGGCCGCAAGATAGCCGCGCGCATCGTCCGTCAACGTATCGAACAAGCCGAAGAAGCCGTCCAGAATCTGTGCCCTGTTTGCTTTCACGAAATCGAACAGGTTGTAAGGAAAACGGTCCAGTTGACCGTTCTCCGCGGCATTGAGCACATGACGCAGCTTGCCCGGGATGGCGCTGTCATCAATTCCCGAAGCGGCCCAACGATCAAAGCAATAGGCAATCAATTGCCGCTCCAGCACGGCAATGGCACGCAGAAACACACCCGGCGTGTGCACTTGGCCGGCCATCATCTCGCGCGGGTCGGCGTAGAAGAACAGGTCGTGGTTGCGACCGTTGGCTACGGTCAGCGCCAGCGCGTTGCCATCGCGGCGTCCGGCGCGACCGATCCGTTGCAGGTAGTTGGCCTGGGCTGGCGGTACCGAACACAGGAATATCGACGACAAGGCCCCAATGTCGATGCCCATTTCCAGCGTCGGCGTAGCCGACAGCAGGTTGTAATCCCACGGCTCATGGCCATGTATGAAGGATGACTCGATCCGCTCGCGGGTATCGCGCGGCAGCAACCCGGTGTGCTCGTGGGGCACCAGACGGCGCGGCTCGCTGCGCCCGAACGTTCGCGCCAGCAATTGTGGCTCTCCTGTCGACAGATGGCCCATGCAGGACGTCCGCGGACAACGCATGCCCTCGTACACGTTCGCAAGGTCGCCAGCAATATGCACAGCATGACGGCAGGCGTCGCAACTTGCTGTCGCCACGTCAGTCGTCACGTTCAGGCGTGCCGGTTCCAGCAAGTACACGACATCGCCAGCACACGGGTGCTCGTGCAACCAGCCGCTGCGAGACAGGGTACGCAGCAACAAATCAAAGATTTGGCGTGCCTCGGCCGCCGCGAATATGTGCTCACTCGCGAGAGTTTTCTTCAACCATCCTACCGACCAGGTATCGCGATTGCCGAGCACCAGGGCCTCGAAGTTTTGTGAGACATGCACCAAGCTGATTGCAGCCGGGGGGCGATGGGCGCGGCCAAAGCCCGGCATCCACAAGATCCTGTTGAGCAGATAATCATTACCCTTGTTCGCTAGATAACCATCGAGCACCGGGACATAGATAGCGCCCATCTGACGCATGTGGTGCAGCCAACCCACCACAAATTGCAACACTGCGACCGCGGAAACCTCACGCAGTGCCTCGATTTCCTCACGCAACACGCTCACCAGTTTTTCGATATCGGCCTGAAGGCGGGTGA
>JBOHZI010000277.1:0-3442 GCA_050738295.1 Gammaproteobacteria bacterium | reverse complement strand
GTGCTGCACCGCATTGTTGGTGGCCGCTGCGATCAAATCCTCCAGCATCTCGCGGTCATTCATGGCATCGGGTTCGATCTGCACCTTGCGCACCTCGAACTGGCCGTTGAGCGTTACCCGCACCATGCCACCGCCCGCCTCGCCGTTAACATCCATGCCGGCCAATTCGCCCTGCATGGACTCGAAACGCGATTTCAGGTTCTGCATTTCGCGCATCATCGCGCCAAAATCGGTCGGCATGGACAGCTCGTCAAGTAGATCTAATGACTAATTATAAGGGCGTCCGGAAAAAATTCAGTACGGCTGATTTGACGGTTCTCTAAAGACAAACCCGCACTTGGTGCGGGTTTGTGCAATTGGCTTACTGCTGAAATGCCAACATGGAAGAAAACTGGGGCCTCAGTGCTTCTTTGTGGTTTTGATGACTACGGGCTTCCATTGCATCGGGTTGCGGGTCTTGGGGATTTTTGCCGCGAAGTAATAGCTGTAGCCCTGCTTGAGATCCAGTGTGAGCGTAGGCATATCTCGCGAGCCGCTCATCGCTCGATTTGACATCACCGCCGGCCCCTGATTGGGGTTAATGATCGCCCTGAAGCCGATCTTGTGCTTGCCTGGTTTGACCCAGAATGTGTTGCGGTGTCGGTTAGTGGATAGATAATTGCCGTCCAGCCACACGATTTTGGCCTGGTAATAGCTGGGTCCCGGTGGCAATGCTGTGGAAATCACGGCATGCGGCTGACTGGGACTGACCAGGGACTGATCGCCGCCTCTGGCATATGCACAGGTAGCCGTCAAGGCCAGTCCGGCAGCTACCGCGATACAAAACGATTTATTCATGATCTTTACCTCCAAACCTCACCAGTGAGGCTTTTGCAGTATAGACCCTGGAGCCGACTCCGGGTTCCGGGCCGGACACGTGTCTGTCCGGTGGGCAGTCGGTCCGACTTGCGTTCGCCCGTGGAGAAAGGCACAGTATAAAAAGGCATTAACGGATACACCGCATGTGAACGCCAGCCCCAGTTTCACGGAAATCGATTACGGCGTCATACCGGAATTAATCCCGCAAGCCTCTGCCCGGCTGTGCACCTCCTACGCCATTGCAAACCGTAATCTGCCGGACTATTACGCGCCGGAGAATGCCTACAATGCCTGGGGTCGATACGCGGACAGCATGGGCGAAGCCTTGCTCGCGCAATCGCTTCCGGCCATCGAAGCTGCGACAGGTCTTTCTCTGTTCCCTGCCTACTCCTACCTGCGCATCTATTGCGAAGGCTCGGTGCTGGCCAAACACACCGACCGTCCATCCTGCGAAATCAGCGTCACACTAACGCTCGGTGGCGAGGCACCTGCCGTGTGGCCCATCTGGGTAGAAGCACAGGGTGAAACGCGTGCCGTCACGCTGCCGCCCGGAGATGCCCTCGTTTACAAGGGTGCGGTGCTGCCGCACTGGCGCGAGCGCTTCGATGGGCGCTTCTGGGTTCAGCTATTCCTGCACTATGTGCGGCGCGACGGCGAATTCGCCGACTGCCGCTTCGATGGCCGCGAGCGGCTGGGCCCGATCGTACCCGGCCAGGACTCCCGACGCAACAATATGCAGCGCCGCTTCGCCGCCAACGACCCCTGCCCCTGCGGCAGCGGCCAGCGCTACGCCGATTGCCACGGGCGCCCGACAGACGGCTAATCCGTACCGACCTCAGGTCGCGTTAGAGCCGTCTTCCCGGCGGGCGGTTTCGGGCAGCACTTCGGCGCCGAAAGTGTCACGCAGTGCAGTGACGTGCGGGTCGTTGGTGATTTTTTCGCGCAATTCGGATTCTTGCGCGGCCACTTCGGCGGCCTGCCGCGCCGCGGGGGTTGCGACCGTCTCGGCGGCCACATCCACTTTCAGTTTGAGGGTTTGGCCGTAGTACGCCGAGAGCGCCTTTTCCAGCGTCTTGTGCAGGCGGTCGGTAAGCAGATGCGCCTTGTTTTCGGCGAGCGCCAGGCGGATCAGGGTGTCGGTACGTTCCAGCAGCACGCAATTCTGGGCGAGTTCCCTGCCCATGCCTTTGAGTCCGAGCGCGGCGACCGTAGCTTCCCAAGTTGCATCGCCACCACTGGCCACGGCAGACGGTTCACTCTCTCCCGCTGAGGCAGTGGACGGGGGTTTCGACGCGGGAGCGGCAGCCGGTTTTTTTGCAGGCCCGGTACGCGTGGCAGCGGGCGGCGATGGCGCCCGAACGGGCCCGGCATCAGTCGGACGAAAGGCCAGCAAGCGCAAGGCCACCATTTCCAGACCGAGCAGTGGATCGGCGGCAAGTTTTACATCGTCCTTGCCCTTGAGCACGATGTCATAGTCGAGTTGCACGGTCTCCGGCGGCAACGACTGCGCCAGCGCATTGATGCGCTCTTCCGGAGCGCCGGCCGACAACGGCGCAGTAGCCACAATCTGGCGGCGCGCAATCAACGTCAACGCCTCAGCCAGAGCATCAAGCACATCGTCGGCACCGGCGACGCCCTGTCCCAGTGCGCCCACCTGGGCCAGCACTTCGGCGCCTTCGCCAGCGGCCAGGTGATCGAGCAAATCGTAAACGCGACCACGATCCGCGGTGCCGAGCATGGCTGTAACTTCCTCGCTCTTGAGAGCCCCACCGCCAAAGGCCAGCACCTGGTCGAGCAACGTCAGCGCATCGCGCATCGAACCACGTGCCGCGCGAGCCAATTCGGCCAACGCCGCAGGTTCAGCCTGCAGTCCTTCGGCTTCGACGATGCGCCCGAGTGCAGTTTCGATCTCGGCAACCGGCAGGTGATGAAGAGCGAACACCAAGCAACGCGAGAGCACCGTCAGCGGCACCTTCTCGGGTTCGGTGGTGGCGAACAGGAACTTGACATGCTCGGGTGGCTCCTCCAGCGTCTTCAGCAATGCGTTGAAGGCATTCTTGGAGAGCATGTGCACCTCGTCGATGAGATACACCTTGTAGCGTCCCTCGGCCGGGGTGTAGGCCGTGGATTGGAGCAGATCACGCATGTCGTCGACGCCGGTGCGCGAAGCGGCATCGAGTTCGATAAAATCGACGAAACGCCCCGCCTCGATGGCCTTGCAGGTGCCGCATTCGCCACATGGCGTAGCACTTACGCCGCGCTCGCAGTTGAGGCATTGGGTGACGATGCGCGCAATCGTGGTCTTGCCCACGCCGCGTGTGCCCTCGAACAGATAGGCATGATGCAAGCGGCCCTGATCGAGCGCATTACTGAGCGCGCGAACCACGTGGGCCTGGCCCACCACGTCGGCAAAGCGTCGCGGGCGGTAACGCAGAGCCAGCGCCTGATAGGCCATCAGCGCACCGTCCCGGCAGCAAAGGGTGGCAACCCGCACCCGCTGGACCCCGGCACCCGAGTCCGCCGCTGCCGCTGCTCCCTTCCGGGCCTGACGGGGTTCACGGCATATCGTCGCGGGGAGCTGATG
>JBOHZI010000276.1:0-3448 GCA_050738295.1 Gammaproteobacteria bacterium | reverse complement strand
CGCCGTTTCAGTACGCGGAACTCGCAAATCCTAAAATTCATACCGTCACGTCATCCTACAAGATCATCGGCGGTCCGGTGACGACGACGGCATTCTGGACCACGAAGAAGTTCGCCGACAATAATCCAAAGACGTTGAAAGCGGTTTTTGATGCGGTGGTCGAGGCGACCGCATTCATCAATCACAACAAGGCCGAGGCCGCGCGTATCTACAAAAAGGTCGAGCATGACAGGATGGCCCTGGACCTGTTGGTCAAAATCGTCAACGACCCCGACCAGATATTTGAAGTCGAGCCGTCGAACACGATGAAGATGGCGACCTTCATGCACAAGATCGGACGGCTCAAGCATCAGCCAAAGAGCTGGAAGGATTATTTCTTCCCCATCATGTACGACCACAGCGGAAGTTGAACGGAGAATCACCATAATGGCCACTGCAAAAAAACGTGACATCCCATTTGCCTTCGTCGAACTTCCGATCGAGCGCAGCACCCGCAAGCCGCGACCGCACGGACTGACGATGATGGCTGATTTCGGGCTGCCGTACCGTCACGCCGAAGACATCGTGACAATGGCCGCGCCTTACATCGACCTCGCCAAAATCGCGGTCGGGACGTCGCGGCTTTACGATCTGCCGTATTTGCGCCGCAAGTTCGCGCTCTACCGCAAGCATCGTATCCGTCCGTTCATGGGCGGACAGTTTCAGGAATACGTGTACGCCGTTTACGGCGCAAAGGCTTTGCGCGGCTTTCTGCAGGAGGCGAAACGCGTCGGATTCGACGTCGTTGAAGTGTCCGACAATTGCGTGCCGCTGAGCGATCGCGAGCGGCGCGACCAGATCCAGTTGGCACGTGCCTGCGGTCTCGCGGTTTTCGGCGAAGTGGGCTCAAAGGATACGAAAAACGATGCGCGGATGCTGCTGCGGCAGGCGAAAGTCTGCTTCGATGCGGGCGCGGAGCTGGTGCTGGTCGAAGCCGCCGAACTGATCGAAAACGGCAAGCCGAAGAAGCGGCTGGTGACGGAGCTGCGCCGCGGGCTCGATCTGACACGAGTGCTGATCGAGCTGCCCGGTCCGTGGATCAAGGGCGTGACGCTGTCGTCGGTCGAAGAGATGAAGAAATTTCTGGTTGGAGAATTCGGGCCGGACGTCAATCTCGCGAACGTGATGCCGCAGGACGTCATGGAAACGGAAGCACTGAGGGTCGGGCTGGGCGTGGTCGGGCCCAAGGTAAAAAAACGCAGGTAACGGGGAGAGAGAATGCCGCACTCGACGTATTTCACGGAGCGCATGGGACACGCGGAGGTGGATCCGCAGGGGGAATTCGAGGCGGGCAGTTTTCAGTCGTTCACGCTGACCTACACCGCCGGCTACTTCGGCATCGACGATACCGGTTCGATCAAGGTGGTGCACCGTTTTGCGAGCGATATGGGGCGGCCGCAGTTCACCAATCCGAAAGGCTGGAATTACACCACGGTCGAGGCCAGCAACGGCGCGGTGCTGGACGTGCAGTACGATGGCAAACGCAACATCCGGCCGTGGGACAAGACGCTGTTCGTCCGGGTGGTGCGCGGTTTTCTGCGTGAAGGCGATCAGATCATCGTGCGTTTCGGCGACCGGCGGCAGGGCTCGCCCGGCATCCGGGTGCAGACCTTCCACGAGCCGACGTTCGAATTTCGCGTGCTGGTCGACGCCTTCGCCGCCTACAATTATGTCGAATTGCCGGAGCAGCCGTTCATTTCGGTGGTTGCCGGCCCGCCGGTTTCGTACAAGGCGATTCTGCCCACGTTGCGCCGTGTCGACGAACCGTTCAGGCTTGGTTTCAAGGGCGAGGACAAGTGGGGCAATCCCAGTCACAAAGTGGATCTGGCGATCCGCTTTGTGACTGATATGAAAGTCGAGGGACTGCCCAACAAGCTGACCATCAAGCCGGGCGAATACGCGAAAGTCATCGATGGATTGCGCGCTCGCGAACCGGGAGAGCTGATCATCAGCGTTCAGGATTCAAGTGGCAAGGAACTTTGCAAAAGTAATCCGTTACATATAACGGAAGAAGCGCAGCTTCTTCCCTACTGGGGCGATCTGCACGGCCAGTCCGAAGAGACCATCGGCACCAACTCGGCGCGTGAGCTGATCGAATTCGCGCGCGATCGCGCGTTCCTCGACGTGATGAGTCACCAGGCGAACGATTTTCAGATCACGACGCCGTTCTGGAACCACCTGAACGAACTGACGCGTGAATACAACCAGGATGGACGCTTCATTATCTTCCCGGGTTACGAATGGTCGGGCAACACCGGCCTCGGCGGTGACCGCAACGTGCTGTTTCTGGAAGAAGGCCGGCAGATTCATCGCTCGTCGCATGCGCTGATCGACGATCTTTCCGACGTCGAATCCGACGCCAATTCGGCCGAAGACCTGTTCGACGTGCTGAAGGACGAGGACTGCCTGGTGTTCGCGCACATCGGCGGACGCTACGCCGACATCAAGATGGCGCACGATGCCCGTCTCGAAAGTGCAGTCGAAGTGCATTCCGACTGGGGCACCTTCGAATGGCTGATCGCCGATGCGTTCGAGCAGGGCTACCGCGTCGGCATCGTCGCCAACAGCGACGGTCACAAGGGGCGGCACGGCGCGAGCCATCCCGGCGCCTCGCTGTTCGGCGCCTACGGCGGCCTCACCTGCATGCTGGCGACCGGCCTCAGCCGCGGCGAGATCGCGCAGGCGTTGCGCCGCCGGCATCACTACGCGACCACCGGCTGCCGCATGATTCTCGATACGCGCGTGCATTTTGCGCACGACGCGCAACGCTTTTCCGATGACCCCAATCTCGGCCCGGCGAAATCGACGCCGGTGCGTGAAGCGATGATGGGCGATATTCTGCAAAGCGGCGACAGGAGCGTGGAATTCAGCATCGATGCGGTCGGCTCGAGCCCGATCGAGCGCGTCGAGATCCGCAACCGGCTGCAGACGCTCGAAACCTTCCGGCCCTACGGCAAGCCGGACTTGGGACGGCGCATCCGCGTGATCTGGGAAGGTTCGGAATATCGCGGCCGCGGCCGCCAGACGATATGGGATGGCGGCTGCACGCTGACCGGCAACCGCTTCGAGCGCATCAGGCCGATCAACTTCTGGAACCTCGACAAGAAACTGGAACAGACCGCACCCGGCGAGTTGCAGTGGACCGCGCTCACCACCGGCGGCTTCGGCGGCTTTGACGCGTGGCTGGAAGACGCCGATGCCGGAACGTTGAAGATCGATACGCCGCTCGTGAAATGCGAGATCAAGGTCGCCGACATCGGCATCGACGACCACGTGTTCGACGCCGACGGCATCCGGCGGCGCATTCGCGTCTTCCGGCTGCCTGACGAAAATTCACAGCAGCGGATCAACCTCAAGCGCGAGATCCAACTGGCGGACGACCATGACAATGCGCTCTACGTTTGCATCA
>JBOHZI010000275.1:0-3458 GCA_050738295.1 Gammaproteobacteria bacterium | reverse complement strand
GAGTGAAAGCGGCATCACCAACGCCCTGCTGCGCCTCGCCAAGGGTGCCACGGAGACCATCGTTTTCATCAGCGGACATGGCGAAGCCGATCCTCAGGGCAAACGCAACTACGACATGAACCGCTTCGCCGCCGCGCTCGCACAACAAGGCTTCCGCGTCGAGACGCAGAACCTGTCGAGCCAACCAACGCTCGGCGCGAACGTCGCCTTCGTGGTCATCGCCGGTCCGCAAAGCGATTTTCTGCCGCGCGAAACCGCCGCGCTCGAACACTGGATCAACGGGGGCGGCAACCTGCTCTGGCTGCACAACCCGGGCCCGGTGCATGGGCTCGGTCCGCTCGCCAAAAGCCTCGGCGTGAACCCCCTGAACGGCACGCTGGTGGACACCACCTCGGCACACTTCGGCATCAGCCATCCCACCTGGCTGGTGCTCTCGGATTACGGCGACACGCCCATCACCCACGAACTGCACCAGAACACCCTGTTCCCCGACGCTACGGGATTCACCATCGCGCCCGGCACCGACTGGCACGCACACACCTTCGTGCACAGCCGCCGCCTGCCGGCCAGTTGGCTGATGACGGGTACGCTCGAGCCACAAAGCATTACCTATCAACCCGGTACCGACATGCCGGGGCCGATCGCCATCGGCATCGATCTCACCCGTTCTGCGCCCGGTGGTCACGGGCAGCAGCGCGCCGCCGTGGTGGGAAACAGTAGTTTCCTGACCAACAGCTTTCTCGGCAACGGCGGCAATCTCAACCTCGGCCTCAACCTGTGCAACTGGCTCGCTGGCCAGGACCGCTATATCGACATCACACCAGCCCAGGCACCCGACCGTATGTTGGCGCTCTCCGACTTCGAGCAGGGCGGCATCGGCATCGGCTTTCTTTTTGTTCTGCCCATAGTCCTGCTGCTGGTCGCGATTCTCGTCTGGTGGCGACGTCGCCGACGTTAGCGCTTGTTCGTCTAATGAAAAGACGTTTTCTCGCGCTGATTGCCATACTGGTCGTCATCGGCGTGTTGTCTTTTTTCCTGTGGCGCCATATGCATCGGCCCGTTGCCCAGGCCACGCTGCTCTATACGGTCACGCCCAGCGCCGTCACAGCAATCGATGCCCGTTGGGCCTCGGGCGAACGTATCGCGCTGCGCCGTGGTGTGCACGGCTGGTTTCTTGTCGCTCCGGTTAAAGCGCCCGCCAATGCCACCCGCGTGAACGCGTTCCTCGATGCACTCGGCGAACCGGTGGCGCATCGTTACGACGTAGCCACAATTCCGCTGGCACGCGCCGGACTTGCGCCCGCGTATCTGAGCCTGCGCATCGGATTGCAACAGACCGACTTCGGCCACACCAACCCGGCCTCCAGCTTGCGTTATGTGCGCCGCGGTCAACACATCCTGATGGTGGAGGACACGCTGGTACCGCGCCTCGCTGCCGGGCCATGGCAGTTTGTTTCGGCCTCATTACTGCCACCCGGCGAATCCGTGCAAGGCGTGCAACTGGGCAGCGGCCCCGTGCGCGACTCGCCGACGCTGCTCGCGGCCTGGCAACACGCACGCGCCACGCGCATCGGCCCCGGCGACGCATCATCGCCGTCAAAGCCGGTCACACAGGTTCGCCTGCGGCTGGCTCATCAGAGCCACCCACTCGTATTCGACATACTTGCACGCCAGCCTCGCCTGCAACTGTCACGCGCCGGCTCAAAGTTGATTTACACACTGCCCGCCGCCGCCGCGAGCCGGCTTCTGCCGGCGACACTGCCTGCCCATGCCCGAACTACCGGAGGTTGAAACCACGCGCCGGGCGCTGGCCGGCACGCTGGAAGGCCGTCGCATCCACCGCCTTGTGGTGCGCGAACCGCGCCTGCGCCAACCCATTCCCACGCGCTTGCCGCAACGCCTGGCCGGGGCACGGATTGAGGTACTGGAGCGACGTGCGAAATATCTGCTGATGCGCACAGAGGTCGGCAGCGCCCTGATCCATCTCGGCATGTCCGGTTCGCTGCGCATCACCGACCCCGCCATCGCACCCGAGCCGCATGACCACTACGATCTGATCCTCGACGATGGCCTCTGCGTGCGTTACCGCGATCCGCGACGTTTCGGGCTGCTGTTGTGGGCGGGCGCCCATCCCGAAGCGCATCGGTTGCTGCGCGACATCGGCCCCGAACCGTTTGCCGAGGACTTCGCCGGCGAGTATCTGTACGCCATCAGTCGAGCACGCAGCGGCCCCGTCAAATCGCTGCTGATGGATTCGCATGTCGTGGCCGGTGTCGGCAACATCTATGCCAGCGAAGCGCTTTATCGGGCCCGCATCCATCCGCGCCGCCCGGCCCGCCGCGTCGGCCTCGCGCGTTATACGGCACTGGCCGTGGCCGTGCGCGGTGTGCTCATTGAGGCCATCGAGGCCGGCGGCACCACGCTGCGCGACTTTTATTCCGGCACCGGCACCGCCGGCTATTTCCGCATCCAGCTCAATGTTTACGACCGGGAGGGCGAACCCTGTGCACGCTGCGGCACACCGATCCGCCGTCTCGTCATCGCCCAGCGCGCCAGCTATTTCTGCCCCCGCTGTCAACATTGATCCTCCATTCCGCTGATTTTTGACTATATTTAAGGTGTTTAGTCGAACTTCAGCACTGACAAGGAGGTGTTTCATGAACAGCAATATCGCTAATCCCAAGGCACTTGGCTTCGGTGTATTCGCCATTGCCCTGTGGATGTTCTCCCTCGCTCACGCCGGACTCATCCACCCGATGAGAATCGACCCGGCCACCATGAACCAAGTGATGACCCTCGCCACACTGGGCCTGCTGATAGCAGGCATTATGGCCTTCCTGCGCCGCGAAGGCTGGCTCGCATTTTTCTTCCTGCTCTGGGCGGGACTCGCGTGGGGTAGCTCTCATGGCGTGGGACATGCCGGGGGCATGGGCCCCGGCGACACGCGCTTCGACGCCTGGTTCGCCATCGCCATTACCCTGGTCAACCTGTATCTGTGGTTCGCCGCCATCAAGAGCCGCAAACTCGGCGGCGCCGTCTCGTTCACGCTGCTATTGCTGTGGATTTCCATGCTCTTTATGGGCCTGCAGGCCTTTATCCACGGCGCCTGGGTGCTGGGACGTATCAGCGGCGCAGTAGGCCTCGCTGCTGCCGTGGTGGCATTCTATGTTTCGGCCGGCACACTCGCCCATGACCACTGCCCGAACATGAACCTGCCCTGCATCCCGAAAAACGATAACGTCGTCTAGGCAGCTTACCTTCCCGCACACTCCGGCAAACACCGGGGTGTGCGGGCATGCTCGCGCCTACCAGATAACTGGAAGCGCCGGTATTTTGTCGTGCTGAGTGCTGAGTCCCGAATGCCGCAGGCTATTCGGTGCCGCCGACCGTGAGCCGAACCAGCTTCACCGTCGGCATGCCGACCCCGACCGGTACGCTCTGGCCTTCCTTGCCGCACA
>JBOHZI010000274.1:0-3473 GCA_050738295.1 Gammaproteobacteria bacterium | reverse complement strand
CCATTGCGCCGACGTTTTCCGAAATGGACATGGCGTTGTCGTTGAGGATCACCAGCATGTCGGGACGCACATCGCCGCCGTGGTTGAGTGCCTCGAAGGCCATGCCTGCGGTCATGGCGCCGTCGCCTACCACGGCTACCACCTTGCGTTCGGCCTCTAGCTGACGGATGGCGTGGGCCATGCCGAGCGCTGCGCCGGCGGCGGTTCCGGCATGGCCGACGCCGAGCGTGTCGTACTCGCTTTCAGGACGACGCGGAAAGGGCGCCAGTCCGCCGAATTTGCGAATCGTGTGCAGTTGATCGCGGCGACCGGTGAGTACCTTGTGCGGATAGGCCTGGTGGCCGACATCCCACACGATGCGATCGTCCGGGGTGTTATAGATGTAGTGCAGGGCGACCGTCAGTTCCACGGTACCGAGTCCGGCGGCGAAGTGGCCACCTGTGCCGCTTACGGTCTCGACCAGATACGCGCGGACTTCGTCGGCTACGGCCCGCAGCTCCTTTTCGGGCAACTGGCGCAGATCCGCAGGCGAATCGATTCGGGACAACAGCGGGTAGCGCTCGGCATCGAGCATCGGTAGACCCTGAATGGAACAGGCTCCTATTATCGCGTCTGCGTCAAGTCCGCACAACCAAGGACACGAAAATGCGGGCTGGCTCAGATCGACGGCTGCGGCAAGGGGGTAACGAGCCTGCTTGCGGTTCCTCCCTGAAGTTGGCAGAACTGGGTGAACAGGGGCGTGAAGGGCGCAGGCACAAAGGGTGTGCTGTTACAATAGGTGCCGTAGGCATGGCCTGCACAAACTTTAAACGCGTCTTAATTTAACGGACGGAACTCGTTACTCACGTGTCCATCTGGCAGTACTACTCGGTGCCCGCTCCGGCCCGTCCGGAGTCCTGCCCTCACCCCTGCCCGAGCCCATGAAAAGCATCCAGCAAAGTAACGCCTCTACACCGCTGTATGGCGGCAGCGCCGCCTATGTCGAAGCCCTCTACGAACAGTGGCTGGAGGATCCCGCTTCGCTGCCCGGAGAATGGCGGGACTATTTCGAACGCAATGGGGCCCGCGATGACGCGTTGCGTGGCCCGGTCGAAGCCGAGTTGGCCGCGCGCGGGAGTGAGCGGCGGGTGGCAGTGGCAGCCGCGACCGGCGGTGCGCGCGATGGCGCAGCGCAGCGTCTGCTGGATGCCTGGCGATTGCTGGGCCATCGCTGCGCGCATACCGATCCGCTGGAACTGTCCGCAACGCCGCAACTCAAGGAATTGAACCCCTCCGCTTTCGGTCTCGTCGAGGCCGATCTGCGCGAAACGGTGGAAACCGATTGGGGCGGAACACGCGATCGGCGAACGCTCGACGACTTGTATACGCTCATGCAGCAGGTTTACAGCGGCACGTTGGCCTCCGAATTTGCCTATGTTTCGGAGCCGGGGGAACGTCGCTGGCTGGCGGAACGCATCGAAAGCGGCAACGGCGACTTCGGCCTGAGCGACAAGACACGTGATCTGGTGCTCGCCGAGTTGACCGCAGCCGAAGGCCTGGAACGCTATCTGCATCGACGCTACGTGGGTCAGAAGCGCTTTTCGCTGGAAGGCGGCGATACCCTGATCCCGTTGTTGAACGACCTGATCCGCAGCGCCGGCACCGATGGCGTAAAGGAGATGATCATTGGAATGGCGCATCGCGGCCGCCTGAATGTGCTGGTCAACATTCTCGGCAAGTCGCCGAGCGAGCTGTTCTCGGAGTTCGAGGGCAAGCACGCGGAAGGGGCCGGCAGCGGCGACGTGAAATATCACCTCGGTTTTTCGTCCGACGTGGAAACGGACGGCGGTCCGGTGCATCTGGTGCTGGCCTTCAACCCTTCGCATCTGGAAGCAGTCGATCCGGTGGTGGAAGGTTCGGTACGCGCGCGTGAAGATCGCGGCGACGATCCTCGAGGCAAGCTCGTGTTGCCGGTGCTGATTCATGGCGATGCCTCGCTCGCCGGCCAGGGCGTGGTGATGGAAACGTTGCAAATGTCGCAGACCAACGGTTTCGGTACCGGCGGCACGGTGCATGTGGTGGTTAACAATCAGATCGGCTTTACCATCAGCGATCCGCACGATGCACGCTCCAGCCGCTATTGCACGGATGTGGCGAAGATGCTGGAAGCGCCGGTGTTTCACGTTAACGGCGACGATCCGGAAGCGGCGCTCAAGGCGATCCGACTGGCCTTTGCCTACCGTCAGCGCTTCGGCAAGGATGCCTTTGTCGATCTGGTCTGCTACCGCCGCCAGGGGCATAACGAAGCCGACGAACCCGCAGTAACGCAGCCTCGCATGTATGAGGTCATCCGTGCGCATGCGACGCCGCGCGAACTGTATGCCGAGCGTCTCGTCAAGGCGGGCGTAGTGGATGAAAAGACTGCGGACGCGTTACTGGAAAGCTACAACGCGGGACTCGACGAAGGGCGCGTGCTCGAGCAGGCGACGCTCAAGCAGGTGAAGGGCGAGTTCATGCGCATTGATTGGCGCCCCTTCAAGGGTAAGCACTGGGCTCAGAAGGCCGATACGGGCTTACCGGTCGAGCGCTTGCAGCAACTGGGCGAGCGGTTGTGTGACTTGCCCGAGGGTTTCGAGCCGCATAACCGGGTCGAGCGCATTATCGGCGAACGACGCAAGATGATAGCGGGCGAGATACCGCTCGATTGGGGCTGTGCCGAAAACCTGTGCTACGCGAGTCTGGTCAGCGCCGGTCATGCGGTGCGACTGACCGGTCAGGATTGTGTGCGCGGCACATTCTTTCATCGCCACGCCGCATTTCATGACGTCAACACCAACGAGCAATGGTCGCCGTTGCAGCATATCGATGATGAGCAGGCGCCGTTCACGGCTTACGATTCGTTGTTGTCCGAAGCGGCCGTGGTCGGGTTCGAGTACGGGTACGCTACTGCGCGCCCCAATGCGCTGGTGCTGTGGGAAGCGCAGTACGGCGACTTCGCCAACGGCGCGCAGGTCATGATCGACCAGTTCATCAGTTCGGGCGGTGCCAAGTGGAACCGTCTGTGCGGCTTGACGCTGCTTCTGCCGCACGGCTACGAGGGGGCGGGGCCGGAGCATTCCTCGGCGCGACTGGAGCGCTATCTGCAACTCTGCGCGGGCAACAACATGCAGGTGTGCGTGCCGACGAATGCGGCACAGATATTCCACTTGCTGCGCCGCCAGGTGGTGCGCGAATACCGTGCGCCGCTGATCGTGATGTCGCCGAAAAGTCTGTTGCGTCACAAGCTGGCCAATTCCAGTCTGGAAGCCTTGGCGAATGGTCGGTTTCAGTTGATTATTCCCGAAACCGAAAAGCTTGATAACGGCAAGGTCAAGCGTGTGGTGTTCTGCAGCGGCAAGGTGTATTACGAGCTCGCGGATCGGCGGGCAAAAGAGGAAATAGACGATGTCGCCATTGTGCGCATTGAGCAGTTGTATCCGTTCCCGCGCGAGGAA
>JBOHZI010000273.1:0-3488 GCA_050738295.1 Gammaproteobacteria bacterium | reverse complement strand
GCCGAACAGTTGCAGGCAGGGCTGATCTGGGTCAACTGCTGGATGCTGCGCGACCTGCGTACCCCGATGGGCGGCGTCAAGGATTCCGGTCTCGGCCACGAAGGTGGCTTCGAGTCCATGCGTTTCTTCACCGATACCCGCAACCTCTGCCTCAAATACTGACTCCATACCAATGGGAGCGCCGGCATCCTGCCGGCATGAACATTCAGATTTCCAGAGCCCGGAGCAGGGCGGGCAAGGCGCTGTCGAGCGCATGTCGTTCATCCGGACTCAGGTTGGCTATAACTTCGGACAAAGGCACCGCGAGGCGTTCGTAGTCGGCGGTCAACCGCTGCTCGCCGTCGGACGTGATATGAAGGCTTCTGCGTCGGGCGTCTTTGGGGTCGAGCGTTTCCGCTACCAGTTCCTGGGTCCGCAACTCGCGCACCAGTACGCTCATGGTGGCTGGGCGCACGGCCTGGAGCGTGGCGAGTTGGCGCTGAGTCAGTGGGCCACGCAGTTGCAGATCTCGCAAAACCGCCAGCGCACTCCAGCGAATGCCTGCGTCACGGGCCAGGGGTGCCAAATACCGTTGCAAGGCAGTGGCAATGGAGACCAGAGCTGATTCAGTCAACACCCAGGGTCATTTATTTAGTTAACCTAACTATTAGTATATAGGATTTATTCGTTTGTGGGGGACAGGAAGCCACCCGATTTTGTCGTCTTTCATGCTGAAGGTGGATTCGACCGGGGGTCGATCACGCCGAGAGTACACTGGCCGCGATACCCGAATACTGAGAGCAAGGACATGAAAGTGATCATTCGAGGCATTGTGTTGACCGGTCTGGCGCTCGCCGCGACGACGGCCACGGCTGCTTGTCACTCAGCAAACGACCGCGGCACGGTCAAGACCCAAAAGGTCGCTGCGAACATCTGGTATCTCTACGACTGTGGCGGCAATATGACTGCGCTGATCGGCGCCGACGGCACACTGCTGGTGGACGCCGAATTCGGTCCACAGACGCCCGTTATTCTGAAAGAGCTAAAGGCACTGGGCGGCGGCGTACCACGCTTCATCGTCAACACCCATTACCATCGCGACCACACCGGCGGTAACGCGTCCATGCATAAGGCCGGCGCCATCGTAATCGCGCAGACGAATGTACGTGCCCGGCTCGCTCAGGTGCAGCGCTCACCACACCCCGGTTCGGCGCCCGAGCCTGTGCCTGCGGCAGGACTGCCGACTATCACCTTCGGGCAAAAGCTGACGCTGCATTTCGATAATGAAGCAGTGCATGTTGTGCACCTACCGCCCGCTCATACCGACGGCGATTCGATCATATGGTTCAAGCACGCCAATGTGGTCTCCATGGGCGATCTGTTCTTCAATGGAATTTACCCTGTGATTGATATCGAGGCCGGAGGTAGCGTCGGCGGCATGATCGGCGACATCAACAAGGTCTTGCCGTTGATGAACGACAAGACGGTAGTGATTCCGGGCCATGGACCGGTGGCCGACAAGGCAGCGCTGATTCGATTCCGCGACATGATGAGCTCGGTACGGAACAACGTGCGCAAGTTGATCAACGAGGGCAAGACGCTGGAACAGATCCAGGCGGCACACCCCACGGCCGCGTTCGATGCGAAGTGGGACGGCCACGGCGTCAGCGCGCACCGCTTCGTAGCCGAGGTGTACTACAGTTTGCAGCCGCATTTTGTAGGCAGCTGATTCGACGGCCCGCCGCAGGCATGGTGTTCGATTTCTACCATCGGCTAAGCACGCCTCGCCGCCGTATTTACGAGCGCAGTGATGTGCTCAAGGCGCCCCCTCTGGCATCGGCACAACTGATGTCGCTGGGTGAGTAACTGCGTTCCCAGCTCGAAGCCGGGCAACAGAGCGCGGTTCGCCTGGCCGCGCAGGTGCTAACGGATGCCTTCAATGCGCAGCTCGGACTGCCGCCCGTGCGGATCAGCGTACGCCGTAGGCGACCTGAGCGCGGCGGCTCCGAATACCACGGCTATTACGAAGGTGGCGAGGACGGCAAGGCCGCCCGCATTACTCTGTGGATGTACACCGCACGCCGGCAGCAGATAGTGGCCTATCGCACTTTTTTGCGCACGCTGGTACACGAACTGTGTCATCACCTGGATTTTGAAGGCTTTCGGCTGAACGAATCCTTTCATACCGAAGGATTCTATAAGCGCGAGTCGATGCTTTACCGCGGGATCGTTGGTGAACCCGACAAATAAGCGTTCGCCTTCAACCCAGCTTGGTTAACCACTCGACGAGCATGCGCGTTGCAGCAGTTTCCAGCGCAGCACAATTACGAGTGCCTTCAATACGAAAGCGCGGAATGGACTCTTTTCTCTCGGCCAGTGACCGGGTGTTGCCGATCAGCCAGCGCTCAAACTCGGGCCAGCACACTTCCGGATGAAACTGCACGGCCAGGATATTGTTGGACATTCGAAAAGCCTGAATGGGACAGGCCGGCGTCGAAGCCAGACGTTCCGCGCCCGCCGGCAGCTCGAAGCGGTCGCCGTGCCAGTGCAGCACGGGCACACCCTCAAGATGGGCGAGCGGCGAGGCCCGGCCTTCCGCCGTGAGTTCGAGCGGCGCCCACCCTACTTCATCCTGCTCGGCGACTATGACTTCGGCGCCCAGCGCGCGAGCCATGATCTGACTGCCGAGACAGATGCCTAGCGTTGGTCGGCTGGCTTCAATACGACGACGAGCGATTTCGATCTCGGTAGTCAGGTAGGGATAATCCGCCTCCTGATACGCGCCGAGTGGCCCGCCAAGGACAACCAGCAAATCCGCCGCCAACGGATCGATCGCACTGAGATCGTCGAGACCCGCCTCACGGTACTGCACCTCATAACCCTGAGCTTCAAGCACCGGAGCAAAAGAGCCCAAGTCCTCGAACCCGACATGACGAATGGCAATAGCAGTTTTCATAAGAGTTTCCATTATCCGCAAATATCAGTCTCGCTTAACGATTCGTATAGATGTCTCGGCGGTGCCCAATCTTTACAACAGTGATAATCAGAGCCCGATCTACAATCTCATAAATAATGCGGTATACACCCTGGCGCACTCGGTAGCGCTCCAGTCCCGACAGCTTTTCGCAACCAGCGGGTCGTGGGTCTTCGGCCGACGCTTCGATACGCTTGAGGATGCGGGTGATGTCGCGCTTCGGTATCGGTCGTAAATCTTTGGCTACAGATTTTTTGAAAGTCAGCTTATAGCTTGCCATGAGCCTTCAAGTCGCTCAGCAAGGCTTCATAGCTCATAGTGGGTTCGGCAACCCTATTTTCGAATGCCGCCAAGTCATCCGCGTCCTCTGCCAAAGCCGCGCGAACGGCATCGTTGACCAGGTCGGACACAGACCTATTGGAATGAACGGCCTTCAAGCGCAAGGCCGCATGAAGCCGGGCATCGAAGTAGATCGTGGAGCGTTTGGTGGTTTCAGGCATGATGACGAATTCCGATTAAGCGCCAAAACAGTATG
>JBOHZI010000272.1:0-3503 GCA_050738295.1 Gammaproteobacteria bacterium | reverse complement strand
CGTTCGAGGTGATCGGCGTACCGTTGACCGTGACCAGAACAGTGCCCGCCGCAGGGGCTTGGGTGTTGTTCATGGCGCCGGAATTGGAATGCGAGCCCTGGCCACAGCCGGCCAGCACGCCTGCAAGGGCGAGAAGCGGCAGTGCGCGAATTAACTTGTTCGTCATGGAATGATGTCCTCTATCGGGTTTTAGCAAGTAAACAAAGACGGCCTATAGCCGCCTTATCTTCACTATCATACAGGGAAAACAGGGTAAAAGTCTCGTCATTCAGCCAATGGGCGGCTGCGTATCGAGACTGAGCGCATGCACGGGGCCCGCCAGTTCTTCGGCCAGCACGGCGTAGACCAGGCGATGACGCTCGACACCGGAAAGCCCGCGAAAGTGCGCGGAAACAATGGCAATGCTCAGGTGAAAACGGCCTGCGGCTTCGCGGTGACCGGCGTGGCGGGCGCTGTCGTCGGTAATAACGAGCGATTCCGGTTCCAGCGCCACTTCGAGTTTGTGGCGCACGGTGGCGAGGAGATCAGGCGGGGCGGCAGGGGTCATGGAGCTCAGTGTTGCTAAAGCCCTATGATAGGACCTATCCGACAGGGTGAAGCGGTTATGGCCAGCGGCGAGTTGATTCGAGTGCATCCGGTGACGCCGGAGAAACGTCTGTTGGCGCGAGTAGTCGAGGTGGTGCGGCGCGGTGGAGTGATTGCTTATCCGACCGATTCCACCTATGCCCTGGGTTGCCGGCTGGAGGACAAGGCCGCGGCCGAGTCTATGCGCCGCCTGCACGCGGCCGAGCGCGATCACCCGTTCACGCTGATGTGCCGTGATCTGTCCGAAATCGCCACCTATGCACAGGTGGATAACTCGGCCTACCGCCTGTTGCGTTCGCTGACACCGGGCCCCTATACCTTTGTACTTCCGGCAACACGCGAGGTACCGCGTCGCCTGGTGCATCCCAAGCGCAAACAAATCGGTATTCGCGTGCCCAGCCACCCGGTCGCCCAGGCGTTGTTGCGCGAACTCGGCCAGCCGCTGATGAGCGCTACGGTAGTCGTGGATGAGCATTACAACGCCCTGGCCGATGCCGATGCAGTGGCGCTGACCTACGGCCGCCAGCTCGACCTGATCGTCGATGGCGGACCCAGCGCCGCCGAGCCGACCACGGTGCTCAAACTGGCCGATGGCAAAGTGACGGTACTGCGTCAGGGCCGCGGTCCGGTAGGCGAGTGGGCACAGCCGGCACCGGTATAATGGCCGCGACTGAATCCTGATGCAGGCGCGTGCGCTATAGCTTTGTAATAACCGGGTGCCGGGGGGACGGCGCCGCATGTTGAGCCTCAACATTGCTCAGAAGATAGCGATCTGGGCGATTCCCGTGATTTTCGCCATCACGCTGCACGAAGTCGCGCACGGCCTCGTGGCCTGGCGGTTGGGCGATCCGACTGCGAAGATGCTGGGCCGGTTGACGCTCAATCCGCTGAAGCATGTGGATCCGATCGGCACCATTGCGGTGCCACTGGGGCTGCTCCTGATGTCGAGTTTTTTCGGTGGTTCCTTCATTTTCGGCTGGGCCAAACCGGTGCCGATCGGGGTGCGCAACCTGAAGCATCAGCGCCGTGACATGGCCCTGGTCAGCGCGGCGGGGCCAACGGCCAACCTGTTGATGGCGATTTTCTGGGCGCTGATGGTGCGTTTCGGGTTGATGCTGACGACAACTGCGCCACAGGTGGCTACGCCGTTGGCATTGGCGGGTGTGGCGGGCGTGTTCATCAATTCGATGCTCATGGTGTTTAACCTCATTCCACTGCCGCCGCTCGATGGTGGTCGGCTTGCGAGCAGCCTGTTGCCGCCTCGGCTGTCGAGCCGCTACGACCGCATCGAGCCCTTCGGGTTTATTATTCTGCTGGGGTTACTCATTACGGGCGTGCTGGGCTTCGTGCTGGGGCCGTTGCTGTGGTGGGTGGCGCACTTTTTCGCCTTGTTCGCGGGCATTCCGGCCGGCGGACTGTATGGACTGCTGGGTGCCTTGATGCGATGAACGACACCACCGCGAACGAAATCATGGAACACGCACCGGGTACCGGCACGCAAAGCGATCTGCCGTTCGCCCGGGTGCAGGGCGAACCGTTCACGCGGCTGCCACAGGATCTCTACATACCGCCCGATGCGCTGGAAGTGATTCTGGAAGCGTTCGAGGGGCCGCTCGATCTGCTGCTGTATCTGATCCGGCGCCAGAATCTGGACATCCTCAACATTCCAATCGCCGAGATTACTCGCCAGTACATGTCCTACATCGAGCTCATGCATGAACTACGACTCGATCTGGTGGGCGAGTACCTGGTGATGGCGGCGATGCTTGCCGAGATCAAGTCGCGCATGCTCCTGCCGCGCCCGGAAGAGGGCATAGAGGGCGAGGAAGAAGACCCGCGGGCCGAGTTGATCCGTCGCCTGCAGGAGTACGAGCGCTACAAGCAGGCGGCGGAGGATCTCGATTCTCTGCCGCGCGAAGGCCGCGACCGCTTTGCAGCGCACGCCCGCCTGAACGAACGCCGCGTGATCCGGGTCGCGCCTGAAGTAAGTTTCGAAGCCCTGGTGACGAGTTTCAGTTCGGTGATGCGCCGGGTCGCGCTTTACACTCAGCACCGCATCAGTCTGGAGCCGATTTCCATCCGCCAGCGCATGAGCGATCTGCTCTCGCAGCTACGCGAAGGCGCCTACGTGACCTTCTCCAAGCTGCTCAACAAGGACGAGGGGCGTGACGGCATAGTGGTAAGTTTTCTCGCCCTGCTGGAGCTGGTGCGCACCGGTTTTGCCGCAGTTACTCAGGCCGGACTGTTCTCTCCCATCCACATCAATTCGCAGGGACTGAGCGGCGGCACTGAGGAAGAACCGCCATTCGACGACACGATCGAGGAATACGACACCCATGACTGAAGCGACCCCTGCACTCGAAGACATTCTGCTGGCGGCACTGTTTGCCGCCGAACGCCCCTTGCCGATCGAAGAGATGGCCATGGTGTTCGAGTTGGGCGATAACGTGCCGCAACCCTCGATCGGGGAACTGGAGACGGCGCTGGAGCAGGCTCGGGCGCGCCTGGAAGGATTGCCCCTGGAGATCAGGAAACTGGCCGGCGGTTACCGCATGGAGGTACCGAAACAGTATTCGAGCTGGGTGAGCCGGCTGTGGGTAGAGCGCCCGGCGCGTTACTCGCGGGCACTGCTCGAGACCTTGGCGCTGATTGCCTATCGCCAGCCGATTACGCGCCCGGAAATTGAATCCGTGCGTGGCGTGGCGGTGAATACCAACATCATCCGCACCATGAGCGAGCGCGGCTGGATCCGCATTGTCGGTCATCGCGATGCACCCGGTCGGCCGGCTCTGTATGGCACGACGCGGGTGTTTCTCGACTACTTCGGTCTCGCCGGGCTGGAAGAGCTGCCGACCCTGGCCGAGATTCGCGAGCTGTCCGATTTTGAGCCCGAACTGCCGCTGGAAGAGGACAACGAG
>JBOHZI010000271.1:0-3526 GCA_050738295.1 Gammaproteobacteria bacterium | reverse complement strand
GCTCCAAGGCGTTTACCGAATCGGTGATTCTCGGCGATGTGGCGGCCGATATTGCACGTCGTGCGGGCGTCCGCGTCAGCGAACGGCGTGAACTCGGTGGCACACGCGTGCTGTGGGACGCGTTGCGTCACGGCGATATCGATGTGTATGCCGAGTACACGGGCACACTGGCACGCGAGATTTTCGCCGGGCGCGATTTGGCAGATACTCGCGCTGCGCTCGCGCCGGCTCTGGCGCGGGAAGGCATCGTGCTCGGTCCACCGCTCGGATTCGATGACGGCTATGCGCTCGCCATGCGCACTGCCGAGGCGAAGAAACTGCACATAAACTCCATTGCCGATCTGCGCCAACATCCCGGCCTCGTTTTCGGTTTCAGTAATGAATTCATGGCGCGCAGCGATGGTTGGCCGGGCGTCAAAAAGGCCTACGACTTGCCGCAGACTAGCGTGCGTGGCATGGCGCACGAATTAGCCTACCGTGCCATCGCCTCTGGCGCGATCGATGTGATGGATGTGTATACGACCGATCCCAATATCCGCGCCTATCATTTGACGTTGCTCACCGACACGCACCACTTCTTCCCGAGTTACGCAGCGGTGTTTGTGTGGCGCAAGGATTTGAGCAAACGTGCGCCCCAGGTCGTCGCCGCACTCGAACAATTTCACGATCGCATCAACACTGCCGCGATGCGCAAAATGAACGCTGCAGTGCAGATTGATGGCAAGAACGATCGCGCCGTCGCCGCCACCTTTCTCGGCACGCAAACGAACGGTACGCACGCGGCATCGTTCTGGAGCCGCCTTGCCTTGCGCGTGCGTCAACACGTTGTGCTCGTTGGTATTTCGCTCGGTGCGGCGATTCTCTTTTCCATTCCGCTCGGCATCATCGCTTCGCGCCGCCGCATACTCGGGCAGGTGATTCTGGCCGTGACCGGCATGCTGCAGACGATTCCCTCGCTCGCGCTGCTGGTGTTGATGATTCCACTCCTTGGCATCGGCGGGCCCCCCGCGCTGCTGGCATTGTTTCTCTATAGCCTGCTGCCGATTGTGCGCAACACGCACGAGGGCCTGGTCAACATCGACCCGACGCTCATCGATTCCGCTCGGGCACTGGGCTTGCCGCACCGTGCGCGCTTGCGCCTGATCGAGCTTCCGCTCGCGCTGCCGCCGATCCTGGCCGGCATCAAGACCTCGGCGGTGATCAACGTCGGTACCGCTACGCTCGCCGCGTTGATCGGCGCCGGAGGCCTGGGTCAGCCGATCCTCACCGGCATCCGTCTGAACTCGATCCCCCTGATTTTGGAAGGTGCCATTCCGGCGATCCTGTTGGCCCTCGTCGTGCAAGGGCTGTTCGAGTTGCTTGAACGTTTCCTTGTCCCGACCGGTATGCGTCGCCACCGTTCGCGCCATTAAAACGAACCGAAAGATAGTCCCGGGGAACCTTGAAATTGTCTTGAATTTTCGGGGGTTTATGGCAACCGGATGGGGAATATGCCAAAATAGACGTGTCAGAATTGTCGGCGTCCTGCGTGGAAGAAATAGAACGCGAACAACGTGAGATCAAGCTGGTCGCCTATATGGCGGGCTGTGCGCGTGGTGATGCTGTGGCGCTTGAGCGGCTTTACGGCGAAATTTCATCGCAACTATTCGGATTGTTGCTGCGTATTCTTCAGCGAAGAGACCTCGCGGAGGAAGCGGTGCAGGATACGTTTGTCAGCGTTTGGAACAAGGCGTCGGAATACCGCGCGGACCGCGGCAAGGTCACGACGTGGGTGCTGACGATCGGCCGCTACCGGGCCTTCGACATATTGCGCCGCAACAAGCGCGAAGTGGTCGTGGAACCCGAGGCGCTGCTCCAGATGAGCGATGCCCAGGCAGCCGAGGCCGATACAGGAGAGCTGCCACGCAGCCTGGCCGAATATCGGCAGTTGCGTCGTTGTCTGGATGCCTTGTCCAGCGAACAGCGTTCGAGTGTGGTGATGGCCTATTTTCAAGGCCATACTCAGGAAGAAATTGCCGTGATGCTCAAGGCGCCGCTGGGCACCGCCAAGAGTTGGGTACGGCGTGCGTTAATCAGCCTTAAAAGATGTCTGGAAACATGAAGTACGAGAACCCCGAACTGCGCGATCTTCTAGCCGGCGAATATGTGCTGGGGCAGTTGCGTGGGCGGGCGCGGGCGCGCTTCGAGCGACTGGTGCTGGCACGGCCCGATTTTGCCCGCGCCGTGGCCGCGTGGGAAGAACGCTTTGCACCGTTGGCACAGGCTGTGGCGCCGGTGACGCCGCCACGCCGCGTGTGGCGGCGTGTGTCGCGGAGGATCAAGATGGACGCGGTGCGCTCGGGGCAGCGGCGCACGCTGTCCGGTTGGTTCGGGAACAGTGGATTCGCGTTAGCCGGGGTAGCGGCGGCGGCATTTTTCGTCATGCTCGGCCTTTACCTGGCACGTCCGGCAGTGACGCCGGCGCCGAATCAGGTCGCGGTGATCGCCACCGCCAAGGGGACACCGCAGTGGGTGATTACCGTTCGCGACAAGCACATGCAGATGCGGGCCGTCGGTCAGGTAACAGCCCCTGTCGGCAAGAGTTATCAGTTGTGGATGCTGCCGGGGCACGGCGCCAAACCGGTCTCGCTGGGTCTGCTTCCCGTCTCCGGAAGTGCGAGCGAGGCGTTGACTGCGACGATGTTGGCTGTGCTCAAGTCTGCCAGTGGGTTGGCGGTCAGCATCGAGCCAGCGGGCGGCTCGCCCACCGGTCAACCGACCGGACCCGTGGTCTATACCGCACAAATAGCCAACATCTGATCGCGGAGCTGGACCCTAGGTCTGGAAGTCGTAACTCAGCTTGATGAACAGCGTGTGTTGCTGCGTCTGTAGTCCCGTATTGTCGGTTCCGATGTAACCGTTGGAATACCCGGCATAGAACGCGGTGAAAGGGTTAAGCACGTAACCGATCAGCCATTGGGAGGCCAGCGTGCGGCTGCGGCTGTCGGTGCCCGGCGGATACAAGCCGACATTGCGGCGAATGTCCTGCTCCTGTGCAATGGCGCGAATGAACAGGCGGGCAGTGAAGTGCCAGGCTAGCCGCAGATCGTACAGATCAGCATTGTACAGGCGTCCGCCGGTTACATTAAGCCGTTCGAAATTGCCGACCAGTTGAGCCTCGAAATGGCTGCCGGGAGTCAAGGAAAACGACGGTGCGATCGAGAGCAGGCCGCCCTTGCGTACGCCGGTGTAGTCCACTCCGTCACCACCGATGATGTCGACTTCGCCCTGCAGCCAGCTCAGAGGTTGCGCGCTGGCGTCCAGTTCGTAATCGTTGAGGCTGAACGTGCGGCCGGAAAAATACTGGTCCTCGTGGGTCGCATAAAAGATGAAATGGCTCTGGTTCACGGTGTGGACGAAGGCATAGACCCTGGTTTTGCGGTCCAGCACCGGGCCATTGCCACTGGCATCGATCCAGTCGTAGAGGCCGCCGAAGCCGCCGTTGTTCCACCAGGCCGTGTGCGAGTACCAGTCGTATTCGTACATG
>JBOHZI010000270.1:0-3541 GCA_050738295.1 Gammaproteobacteria bacterium | reverse complement strand
GCCACGAACCGTGTGAATCAAATGGGGGACAAACGGGATATCGGCTTTGGTCCGCAGTCGGCGAATGGCGACGTCGATCACATTCGTGTCGCTTTCGGCGCGCATACCCCACACTTCCCTGGCAATCGCTGCACGGCTGTGCACTTCGCCGGCATGCGCCGCAAGAAAGGCCAGCAAATCGAATTCCTTGGGGCTCAAGGTCAACGGCCGTCCCGCGCGTTCGGCCTTGTGGTGCACCGGATCAACCATCAGGTCGGCCACCTGGTAGCGCACTTCGCCTGGGGGTCCACTGCCGCGCCGGGCCAGCGCACGCACGCGCGCCAACAACTCGGAGAAAGCAAACGGTTTGACCAAATAGTCATCGGCGCCCAGATCCAGCCCGCGCACGCGATCTTCGACTTCGTCACGTGCGGTAAGACAGAGCACCGGGGTGACCTTCCCGGCCTTGCGCAATTCGACCAGAACACTCCAGCCATCACGACCCGGTAACATGATGTCGAGGATAATCAGATCATGCCCCCCGTGCAGCCCCGCTTCCAGCGCCGCTTCGCCGTCACCCACCCAATCGACCGTATAGCCCTTCTCGGCAAGGCCCTTGCGCAGGATGCGTGCCGTCTTGGGTTCGTCTTCCGCCAAAAGAATCGACATTGGATGCGCACGTACTGGAGACGGCTACATATAACACAGCACGCAGCGGTACGCCATGAAAACCTTGCCGCGCCGGGCCAGATCCGGATGCTTTTTTATTGCACATCAAAAGCCACGGGGCCGAGATCGATCGTCTGTCCGGTATTCACGTTTACCTTTGCGCTTAGATGGTGCGTGCCGTGACTCAGCCGCCAGTCGTAAGTGGCGGCATGCGTGCGGGCGAGTAAGCGACCATCCAGGTACCAGGCCACACTACGCGAACCAGGCGGAAGATCAGCGAGACGGAATGCATACATCTGATCAGCGCGCGCTACACGCGGATCGAGCGCCAGCGTTTCGCCCGTCAATGGGCGCACAATATGTACCGCCGCCATCCGCGCAACAGGCGTGGATGCCGTTTCACGCAGGTGCCAGTCATTGCGTTCGATACACGGTCCTGAACCGATATGCTCGCACACGGCCACGCGTTTCAGTGCCGGACTGTGCCACAAGCCGGCGTAGGGTTGGCCCGTACGCAAGCGAGCGAAGATGGAACGCAGCACCAGTGCTGGCCCGGCCGAACCGGTAATTTGATCCATGTCGCCGCCGTTAAGGCGCCCCATCCACACGCCCACCGTGTAGCGGTTGTCGAAACCCATCGTCCAGGCGTCGTGATAATTGCTGGAGGTGCCGGTCTTGACCGCCGTAGCGTAGGGCAGATCGAGCACACTCGCGTCGCCGAACTCGGCGCTGCGCGCATCGGGGTCGGACAGGATGGAAGCAATAAGCGAAGTGACATCCGGACGCAGCACGGTTTGCGGTTTGGATTCAGGTGCAGCGGCCAGCACATGCAAAGGCAGAAACCGTCCATGCCGGGCGAGTGCCGAATAGGCCTGCGTCAATTCGAGCAACGGCACCGGCCCGTCGCCGATAGCAAGCGCTGGACCGTAGTGCTGAGCATCGCGGTCGAGCGCTGTCATGCCAAGCCGGTGCAGCAGATCGAGAAACGGAGCGACCCCCACCGCACGCGCCGTTTCTACGGCAGGAATGTTGAGTGAATTGGCCAACGCATAACGCAGGCTGGCCTGCCCGTAATAGTGGCCGCTGTAATCGCGGTAAGTGTGGACGCCATCACCGAGCCGGGTCGCGAGCGGCCCGTCGCGCAGCAGCGTATCCGGCTGCCAGCCGAGCCGTTCCATCGCCAGTGCATAGAGAAAAGGCTTGAGCGTAGATCCGGGTTGGCGTGGCACGAGCACCGGATCGAGGTCGCCGGCAATACCGGTCGGCGCCACCGCCCAGGCCAGGACCGCGCCGCTGCGGTTATCGACTATCAGCGCCGCCGCATTTTTAACACCGCGGTCGGTGACGGCTTTCAGGCGCGTACGCAACAGTTGCTGCACCGTGCGTTCGAGCCCCGCATCGAGCGTGGTTTTCACCGGCCCGCTTGCCGACAGACCCAACGCATGCAGACGCAAACGTGCATAGGCCACAAAGGGCCCTGCGACCACCGGCAGGCGTTCGTGGCCGGGATCGATCGCGGAGCGGCGCACCGCACTCAACTCGGCGGCATCGATGGCGCCGTGCGTGTGCATACGCACGGCCAGATCATCGACCGCTCGCCGCAAGGCACGCGGATGTTGCGCCGGATCGTAGGCCACGGGCGAACGCACGAGCACGGCAAGAGCCAGTTGCTCCGCAGGCGTCAACGCAGACACATCGCGACCGAAATAATAACGTGCCGCTTGCACCACGCCACGGCGGCGCGCGCCATACGGCACCTGATTGAGATAGAACTCGAGCACCCGGGAACGCCCGAATCGGTCGATCAAACGATTCGCATCAATGCCCGCGAGCCAGTGACTCCAGTAAGTGCGCGGGCGCGGCGTAAGAATACGCGCAACCTGCTCGCCGATGGTGCTCGCCCCGCGCACGATATGGCCGGCCTTGAGGTTCTGCCAGATGGCGGTAAAACGCGCACGCCAATCGGAACCGCCATGCACCCAATAGCGCCGGTCCTCGGAAGTGACAAACGCGGTACGCACCAGCGTCGGTATCGCGGACAACGGCCGTTCCGCATAACGATTGAAGCGTGCATCGTGACTGAGCGTCAGCGGCGTACCGTCGCCCGCCAGCAATTGCGGCACAACGACCACGGCATGCGGCGGTAACGTCTTCGGCAACGGCGCCAAAGCATGCCAGGTCAAAACCCCGAGCACGGCAAGCGCGAGCAACGCAATCGCCGCGCCACTGCCAAACACGATGCGCCACCGCAACAACCCACTCACCCCACGGCAATCGCGAGCAAGCTCGCTCCTACGGCGCTTCTGCATCGGTCGCGTGCGTGGCTGCGGGCGGGGCGACGGTGACATGCGTCGATTCGCCACGACCAAAGACGTCGGGTTGGTAGATCTCCTTGATCTGCGGTGCGGGCGCGAGGAAGCGTCCGGGCGCGATGACTTGCGCGGCGTAGATCAGGTGATAGTGACCGGGCGGCAAATCGTCGGCATAAAAACGCACGGCATCGAACGCCGTCTGGCGATGATAGAACCCGCCGGTAACAATGGCGTAATTGGGCCAATCGCCGTAGTCGAACCAGAGCGTGGTGCCATTATCGCTGCGCGTGGGTGCGGTGGCATCGGCGGTGTGCAACTGGTGGTTCACCGCCTCAAAGGCACCGGGCAACGGATCGGACAGCACAACATAATGGCGTTCCGCCGGCACGTCTACGGTGAGATCGACGCGCACGATGTCGCCACGCGCGAGCGTCGCATCGGGCGCCAATCGCACCCAGTCGCCGCCCTGCTGCACGTAGTACTGACGCGTGACGCTGAAACCCGCATCCGCGGAGCCAACCGACTGCGGCGGAAGTTCGTAGGCCAGACGCACGCCGTAGTAGAGCCGCCCGGTGCCGCCG
>JBOHZI010000269.1:0-3545 GCA_050738295.1 Gammaproteobacteria bacterium | reverse complement strand
ACATAGTGAGCGCCATCTTGTCCAGTTCGCCAACATTCCAGGCGCTCACTATGTGGCGGCGCGAATACGGATTGTCACGCAGTCCTTTAACGAGCTCGGCCAGTTGGTCGATATGGCCGCCATCGGGCGTGGGCCAGGAGCGCCACTGGTGGCCGTACACCGGGCCAAGGTCGCCATTGGCATCGGCCCATTCGTTCCAGATCGACACGCCGTGCTCGTTGAGCCAGCCAATGTTGGTCTCGCCGCGCAAAAACCACAGTAACTCATAGACGATGGACTTGAGGTGCAGGCGCTTGGTCGTCACTAGCGGGAAGCCCGCACCGAGGTCGAAACGCATCTGGTGGCCGAATACAGCGCGGGTACCGGTGCCGGTGCGGTCCGGACGGTCCAGACCGGTATCGAGCACCCTGCGCATCAGGTCCAGATAGGGCGTCATGCCGCGACAGGCTCGCGCCGACGATACGCCAGCCATAGAAGCACCACGCCGATCACGATCAACGGTATAGACAGCACTTGCCCCATGGTCAGCCAGCCGAAAGCGAGATAGCCAAGCTGCGGATCCGGCAGGCGCACGAACTCAATGCCGAAGCGGAAGACACCGTAACCGAGGGCGAACACGCCGGACACCGCCATGCGTGGACGCGGTTTGGCAGAAAACCACCAGCAAATCACGAACAAAGCCACACCTTCGAGCAGTGCCTCGTAAAGTTGCGAAGGCTGATGGGGTGGCGACAACCCGTGAAATCCCGGCGCGCAATCGAAGCGATCCGAGGCGAATCTGGCTTGCGAACAAGGCAAACGCATGGACCACGGCAGGTAGGCCACCTTGCCCCACAGTTCGCCGTTGATGAAGTTGCCGATACGCCCCGCGAACAGCCCGATTGGCACCGCGGGCGCGATAAAGTCCATGATGTCGAAAAAATGGCGGTGGTGACGCCAGGCGAACAGGCCGCACGCAATCAGCACCCCGATCAAACCGCCGTGGAATGACATGCCGCCATCCCACACATAAAAGATGCGCACGGGATGCGCGGCATAATACGGCAAGTTGTAGAACAGCACATAGCCGATTCGCCCACCAAGGACGATACCGATGGCGGCATAAAAAATCAGGTCGGCAACCTGATTCGGCGTCCAATTGACATGCGGCTTGCGGCAGCGGCGCGCCAGCAGAAACCAGCCACCGAAAATCCCCACCAGGTACATCAGGCCATACCAATGAATCGCAAGCGGGCCCAGTTTGACTGCAACGGGGTCGATTTGAGGGTAGATCAATGGAGCGCCTGAGCGTGAGAAGGTAAGCGCGAGCGAGTTTAGCATGCTGCTCATACCGACGTACTACGCGTACCATAAGCGCCATGACCAATGCACTTGTCCAGGAAAAAAGCCCCTATCTGCGGGGACATGCAGAAAATCCCGTCGATTGGCAACCCTGGGGCGCTGCGGCGCTTGATCGCGCCCGCGCCGAAGACAAACCCGTGTTCGTATCGGTGGGCTATTCGGCCTGCCACTGGTGCCATGTCATGGCGCGCGAGGCGTTCAGCGACACAGGAATCGCGCAGCTGTTGAACGACCATTTTGTCAGCATCAAGGTGGATCGCGAAGAACGTCCCGATCTCGATCAGGTGTTGCAGACCGCACACCAGGCGCTCAACCGGCGCGGCGGCGGCTGGCCGCTCTCGGTGTTTCTGGAACCGGAGCACCTCACGCCGTTTTTCGCCGGCACCTATTTTCCGCTCACGCCGCGTTACGGTATGCCCGGCTTCGCTGAACTGCTCGGGTTGATTATCAAGGCATGGACTGATCAACGCGACCAGGTGTTCGCCCAGGGTCGGGAATTGCAGACTTTGCTGAAGCGACACTTCGGCAGCGATCTCACCACGACCGGCGATCTCTCGCTCGCGCCGCTCAAGACGGCACGCGCCAACCTGGCCGCCGCTTTCGATCCGGTTAACGCCGGCTACGGCCTGGCCGGCCCGAAATTCCCGCAGAGCCCGGTGCTCGGTTTCCTCGTCGCGAGCGGCGCGGAAGAAGAAGTGCCCCGCGTGCTCGCGGCAATGGCCCGCGGCGGGCTCTACGATCACCTCGGCGGCGGATTCTTCCGCTACACCGTGGACGAAGCCTGGCGCGTGCCGCACTTCGAAAAAATGCTCTACGACAATGCCCAGTTGCTCGGCATCTACGCCGAAGCATCCGCGCGTTTCGACAGCGCCGAGTTCGCCGACGCCGCCCGCGCCACCGCCGCCTTTCTGGAAAACGAGCTGGCGCTGCCCACAGGCGGCTACGCTGCGAGCCTCAATGCCGAGTCCGGCGGCGAGGACGGCAGCTTCTACCTCTGGGATCGCGAGGACGTAAAACGTCTCGTCGGCGCCGAACACTACCCTGCATTCGCGGCCGCCTTCGGTCTGGACGAAGAGGCCAAGGCCGAAGGCCGGTGGCACCTCGCCCGCGTGGACGGCGGCCACGGCGGCTTCGAGAAGGAACGCTCGATGCTCGCAGAAGCGCGTGCACCGCGCACCCGCCCCGACCGCGACGACAAGCTACTCACAAGCTGGAACGCGTTGGCCGTAACGGGCTTCGCCCGTGCCGCACTGTTCCTTGACAATGCGAATCTCGCCGTACGCGCCACCACCCTGCTGACCGTGCTCGAGCGCACCGTCATCGAAGGTGACCATGTCTGGGCCTGCGCCATGGACGGCTCACCTTACCAGCCCGGCTTCCTGGAAGATTATGCGTTTCTGGCCCACGCCGCACTCACCGTCGCAGCCATCACCGACGGTGGTTCAGCGGTCGCCCTCGCCCGCCGACTGGCGGACGCCATGTTGGCGCGCTTCGTCACCGAAGGCGGCAGCCTGACCATGACACCCTCCGACGGCGAAACGCTGCTTTACCGCCCACGCCGCTATGCCGACGATTCCGTTCCCTCGGGTGCCGGTACCGCCGTCCGCGTCTTCGTCACCCTCGGTCACCTGCTCGCCGAACCGAAATACCTTGACGCAGCCGAAGCGGTTCTGCGCGCCGCCTGGCCCGACATTCAACGCGCCCCCGAAGCCCATGCCACGCTGCTGCGCGCCCTGCAAACCTTCATCGAACCGCCGCCACTAGTTGTCCTGCGTGGCAACGAAAAAACAAGAAAAGAGTGGGCCGCCGAAGTCAGCCGCACAGCGCCGCAAGCAAACATTGTCCAACTCGGCCAACATGTCGAGCTCACGGGACTACAGCGCTATGCAGTACAAGGCGATGCGCTCGCCTACGTCTGCCACGGAACAACATGCTCCGCGCCCACGACCGATTTGCGCTCACTTGTCAACGTGCTGAAAGAAAGCAGCACATAAAACGCATAATCGCGATCCCGTTTGTCCGGTGCGTTAGTTGCACAATGGCCGAACGCCACTTATTCCGTCTTGGTAACCTTGCTTTTTTATTCCGTCGTACTCCGGAGAACGATCTAAAACGCCCAACCCCATGGGAAGAAAAATAGATTATACATCATGGAGTTAAATGCGTTATCTGCCGTTTATTCGGGAGAGAATATAGTCCAAATG
>JBOHZI010000268.1:0-3568 GCA_050738295.1 Gammaproteobacteria bacterium | reverse complement strand
GCCGACGGCACAGATCTATCACATCAGCGTGGATAATCGCGTTCCCTACTGGATTTACGCCACCCAGCAGGATTCGGGCGCTCTGATGATCCCCTCCCGCGGGCGCAGCGGCATCATCACCAACCACGACTGGCAGCCGGTCGGTGGCGGCGGCGAATCGGGCTACATTTTTCCGCGCAAGGGCGATCCGTCCATCATTTACGGCTCGGGAGCCGGCGGTGAGATATCGAGCTACAACACGCACACGCAAATCGATACCGGAATATCGCCTCGTCCGTCAGCACCGTTTGGTGCCAGGCCCTCCGCTGCCGGATACTACGCGCCGTGGAATACGGCAATGACGCTCTCCCCGTTCGACCCGGACAGCTTCTATGCCGGCGTCAATGCACGGGTATACAAGACCAGCGATGCCGGCAAGCACTGGCAGGCGATCAGCCCCGCCCTCACCTACCACCACAAGAACGCTCACTGCACCGGCGCGCCGACCCGCAAGACAGCCGCCGCCTGCGGCTATGCGGTCGTGTACGCACTCGCGGTGTCGCCTGTAAAAAAGGGCATGATCTGGGCCGGCACCGATGACGGCTGCCTGTGGCTCACCGAGAATGGTGGCACGCACTGGACAAACGTCACACCTCCGCATCTCGGTACATGGAGCCGTGTGGACACCATTGAAGCCGACCCCCGCAACGCAGCCAGCGCCTACATTGCCGTGGACCGGCACGAGGTAGACGATTTCACGCCCTACATCTACATTACCCACGATGCCGGCAAACACTGGCGCGAGGCCACACACGGTATCCCGCACGGCGACTACGTGCATGTGGTGCGCGCCGACCCCAAACGCAAGAATCTGCTCTACGCGGGCACCGAGCAGGGCCTTTTCGTTTCCTTCAACGATGGTCAGGACTGGCAACCGCTGCAGAACAATCTGCCGACCGCCTCGGTGCGCGATCTCGTCGTGCATGCCGGCGACCTGATCGCGGCTACGCAAGGACGTGGCATCTGGATACTCGACGACATCGAGCCGTTGCGCGAAGCCCGTGCCAATATCGCCGCCAGCGCGGCATATCTGTACACGCCGCGACCCGTCATACGTTCCCGGATGGGCTCTTACCACGGTGAAGCGCGACCGCCCGAAGTACCCCATGCGGCCAATCCACCCCACGGTGCGATCATCGATTACTGGCTGGGCAAGGACGTGAAGGGGCCGGTAACGCTGAGCATTTATGATGCCGATGGCAAGCTGGTGCGCCGCTATTCCAGCGCCGACAAGCCGGCCACAATGCCGGCCGCGAACTTCCCCGATTACTTCAAATCTCCGCCGAATATCCTGCCCGCCAAGAGCGGCGCCAACCGCTTTGTGTGGGGCCTGCGCTACACTCCACCCGCCGGAAAACCCTATTGGTTCGGCCCCGCCGTGCTGCACCGTACGCCGCGTGGGCCGCGTGGACCCCTCGTGCTGCCCGGACAGTATCGGATCGTGCTCGCTGTCGATGGCAAAAACTACAGCGCACCACTCACGGTGCGTACCGACCCTAACGTAAGTACCACACCGGCCGCCCTCCAGGCCAACGTCCACTTTGCACTCATGCTGGAAGCAGTCATCGACCGCAACGCTCAGGCTCTTCACAGTGCCCAGGCCGCCCTCGCCGCCGCCACCCAAACGGGCGACACGGGACGCGCACGGCATATCAAGGATTCGCTGAAAACGCTTGACCTAGGCGGCATCAACGGCCACCTGCGGGGACTGCTCAGACAGGTTTCCGCCACCGACAAGGCTCCCAGCCCAACGCTTGCGAGCACCGCCAAAGATCTGGTGCATTCGAGCAAGCACGCCCGCGACACTCTCGCTGCCCTGCATATTTCAAAGCAGTGACGCACTCATTCCGAATTCAGGAGACATCATGAAAGAACATCCCATCACCAGCGACTGGATTGATCTTGCACCTAACCTGCGTGCGTGGCGCGCACTGCCCGAAGGCGTGGACGCCCCGCCTGGCGTGTTGATCTACATCGAGGCCTTTGGCGTCAACGAACACATGCGCAACGTGGCCGATCGCTACGCCCGCGCCGGCTATGCCGCGATCGTTCCCGATATTTATCACGGCAAGATCGTCGACTACGGCGACATGGATACGATTATGCCGATCCTGAAAAGCCTGGATGAAGCGCAGATCATGCGCGAAAGCGCCCAGGCACTCGGCGCGTTGAGCGAAGCGGGCGTACGCAGCCGCCCCGCCGCCGTAGGCTTTTGTCTGGGTGGCCGTCTGGCCTTTCTCGCCGGACTCGAGCTCGGCGACCAGCTCTCGGCCGCAGTGGCCTATTACGGCGGTGGCATCGGCCCCGAGAAGGATCATCTCGGGCGTCCGACCCTGATTGGTCGTGCTGCCGAACTGCCGGTACCCGTACTCTTCAACTACGGCGGCAAGGACGGCTCGATTACGTCCGTCGAGCATGGCCGCATCGCCACGGCGCTATCGGAAGCGGGCAAACGCTACATCATGTCGGTGTATCCCGAGGCCGGTCATGGCTTCGACTGCAACGCGCGCGACAGCTACAACGCGGATGCCTCCGCCGAAGCCTGGGCGTTGACGCAGCATTTCCTGCAACAACACATCGCCTGAACAACTCATCCACGCGCAGGAGCGAGCGCAGTTTGTCATTGGCCTAATTGAGTTAAGGGCGCACTCAAGCGCAAGTAAACCTGATTGGTCCCGATCGACGAAAACCCATGCGCCACGCCAATCGTGAGACGGTAGTTGAATTTATAGAGCACATTGAAATTGAACACGGTTTCGAGCCCAACGCTTTTGTAGTAGCGTGGCGGCGACCCGCCGCCGCTCCAAGCGGCACCCGCTTCGACAAACGCCCGCAGCGACATCTGGTGCAAGCCGATACCGTGCCAGGCCCGTTCGGGATGGATCAGCGGAACGCGCGCCTCTATCGTTGCCTGGCGCAGGCGCTGCCCGGTCAGCGCCGCAAGTCCCGAGGGGTAGCCGCGAAAGGGAAAATCTCGGCGATTGAATACCAGGCCCTGCGCCGGCGTGACCGTGCCAGGACCGAGCGCGCCGCCCACATTGAATGGACGGGCGTCGGAGGTGACATAGCCCTCGAGATAATGCAGCGCCAGCACCGATTCGCCGCCGAGCGGAATGTAACCGTGCCAGTCCACCCGGTAGGCATTACCGGAGTAGTCGCTGCCGAAAGGCCGGCTGGATTCCGCCACCAGCAGTAAGTTCTGCCCGTCGTTCTGGCTGATCGAGATCGGCCAAATCTGGCTAGTGTTCCAATCCAGCGCAACGCCGGCCACGGTTTCGTCATAAGCAGGGAACCTCGTCACAGTGTTGTATACATCCTTTTCATCATCCAGCGCGATACCCGCCATTAGCGTCAGCGTCTGCTCCAGGCTGGGAAAAGGCCGGCTGAAAACGGCCTGGATCCTGTCCTGGCGGCGAATACGTTGCAGCGAATTGGCATCCGTGTCGAAGTTGAAATCGCGCTCGGCGCCAAAGGTAAAACGGTCGGCATACTGGTAGTAAAAGCTGCCCCCGACAAGATGGTGGACCGG
>JBOHZI010000267.1:0-3592 GCA_050738295.1 Gammaproteobacteria bacterium | reverse complement strand
CGTCCGTATCGCGTGCGGCAAGGGAGTCGGTTTAGCGGAGTCAAGGATCAGGTGCGGTTGCATGTCATCGGATATGCCACAGTGGACGCACACGAGATTACTTCGCGTTCGCAGCATTCTCGTAGCTGTTCTTTTCGTGCTGTGGGCGGCGGTTGCGGTGGCAGCAGGCGGGCCGCTGGGAATCGATCACCGGTTGAGCTACGACAACAGCGGCATATGGAAGCGCAGCAACCAGAAGCTGCTGCTTGGGCTCATGGTGGGCACCGAAGTGGTGGGCGGCTTGTGGGAAGGCGGGCAAACGCGGCTCGGGCGGACGTTTTGGCAGTCGATTGATGCGTCGGCGATCGCCGCCGTTTCGTCGCAAGCGTTGAAGTACGCATTCACGCGGGCGAGGCCGAGTCAGACGGACAACCCCAACCTGTGGTTTCAGGGCGGCTCGCATTATAGCTTCCCGAGCGGCGAAGTCGCCACGGTGAGCGCTATCGTCACTCCCTTCGTGCTGGAATACCGGCGTGATACCCCAGCCGTGTACGCGCTGGAACTGCTGCCGCTCTATGATGCAGTCGCGCGCGTCAAGGTCAGGGGACACTGGCAGAGCGACGTCGTTGCCAGCCTGGCTCTGGGCACTCTGGCCGGCTATTACGCACATTTAAGAAAAAGCCCGATCATCCTGTCTGTGCTGCCGCACGGGTTTTTCGTCGGCCTGCGCGAGCAATGGTGACTGGTCCTGCCGGCGAAACGTTGTTGCATTACTGCTGTTGGGCGTCCCGCGGGTTCCGGGACATACGGCTTGCCTGCGGCTTTGTCCGATCAAATAACTGCCCGGTTGGATCGAAGCGCGGACTTGATCTGCTTCTCTATTTATGCCACGGTACCTCCGCATTTTATGTACTTGTTAGCTCGCCATAGTCGCGCGATTCGGATATTGCACGCTGCCACGGCTGCAGCAATCACCTTTCAATTGCTGATCAGCCTGGTCATGGATCATCCGCATGCGACCCGACCGATGTCCGTTGTCGGTCGTTTTTATTTCCAGTGCCACGAGTGGGCAGGACTGCTGACCGCAGGCATTCTGTTGTCGGGCTGGGTTTACCGGTTGCTGAACTGGCGGCGTGAGTCGCAAGGTGCGTTGTATCCGTGGATCAGCGTGGGTGGCTGCAAGGTCGTCGCCCTAGAATTGAAAACGTTTTTGTTATTGCGCTGGACGAAAATCCCGCAAAGCGGCGCTCTTGCCGGAACGGCGCATGGACTGGGGTTGCTTGCCGCGTCGGCAATGGCCGCCACCGGTGTGGCCATCTTCATCGGACTTGGATCGGCTGACCAGGTGACGCCGGGCGTTCACAATCTGATGGAAGTGCATTCGACGCTTGCGACGTTCATGTGGATTTATCTCTACGGCCATGCGTTGATGGCGCTCTGGCATCAGTTCATGGGGCACCGTGTGTTCGACGAAATGTTCAGCTTCAAGCAGCGCTGACCCTGCCATCGGTACTATGGCGCTTGCGGCTCAACCATCTGTTAATTTCGCGTTTAAGGAAGCTCCGAACAAGCAGCGAAAGTGATGTGCGATGAATTCACTAGAGCACGGAAACGGATGAGGATATCGAAACAGAGCGATGCTGCCAGGCCGAATGCGTTCTGACGCTGCCTTTCGAGTTCATGGGACGCACCCTACCAGCGGGGTTCGCATGAGAGATCGGCGCATTATGCAGAGTTTCCTTAACTGGGCTGCGAATTGGCCACTTGAGCCGGGTCAGCCAGGGGAATGAGGACGGCAACGCTCAAGCCGGTTTGTCGTACTTCGTCGGTGAAATCCAAGCGGATTTCTGCGCCGATGTGGTCGGCAATCGTTTGGACAATGGAGAGGCCCAGGCCCGAGCCGATCTGCTCGCTACCAAGTGTGCGGTAGAAGGGATCAAAAACTCGATCCCGTTCGGCCGGCGGAATACCGGGTCCTGTGTCTCGGATGCGCAGCACGGCGCGCCCCTCTGCCGAGCGAACAGAGAGATCGACCCTGCCCTCAACCGGTGTATAGCGGATGGCGTTGTCCACGAGATTTCTGACCAGAGCGATTATGTCCAGCTCACTGGCCCATACCTTAGCGTCTTGCGCTCCTTCAACTCCGATGTCGATGAGCTTGGCTTCGGCCAGCGGCATAAGATCTTCCAACACGCGGCGGTAGACGCCCTGGATGGAGACCGGAGACTTCGGCAATTCGGTAGACGACCGTGCTTTGGCCAACGTCAGAAGTTGATCCAACAGGTTCCTGCCACGCTCAATGCCTTGGCGCAGCACCGCCAGTCGTTCTCGCGCTCGGGCTGACATTTCCGCTTCCGCCAGCCGTTCCGCTTGCAGCGACAAGGCGGTCAGTGGTGAACGCAGCTCGTGCGCCGCATCCGCGACAAAGCGTCGCTGCGTGTCTATCGACTGGGAAACGCGGCTGAGCAGGCGGTTGATTGCCACCACGAACGGACGCACTTCTTTGGGAAGGTGGCGATCTTCGATCGCGTGCAGTTCTCGCTCGGCACGCTTGTCGATTTCCGTAGAGAGCGTGGTAATTGGTCGGAACATCTTGCGCACCAGATCGGCGACGATCAGTAACAGGATCGGCATAAGGATCAGGAAGGGCATTACGGTACGCAGGGCGCTATCGCGGGCGATCTCGTCCCGAAATCCGGACTCCTGGGCTACCGCAATCCGTTCGCCGGTGGCAGTTGTTTTGACCAGAACACGGAACGTCTCCCCCCGGACCTCCAGCGTGTGCATGCCATCTGTCAGCGTCGCAGGCAGGGCTAGTGGCGCATCACCCGTGCCTACCGCAGATGGATTGCTCTCACCCAGGCGCTGGACGATCACGCGCGATTCTTCATCACCGTCCTTGACTCTGGTACCAGTAGCCGAAGGGACGGGCGACAGGTGCTGCCGATCCATCAGCTCCGCGATTTGGCGCAAGACATCGTCTTGTAGTTCGTGTGCTTCATCGAAGGCAGACATGAAAGAGAACACCCCAGCCACAACTGCAACGACAAGAATGGCCAACGACAGGATGAAGGACAGCTTGAACTGAATCGACTCATTCAGGCGTTTTTTGAGACCATCCATCCAACCCCCCTGACATTCTTGATGACTTCACTGCCCAGCTTGCGCCGCAGTGCATGGATCAGAAATTCGACGGCGTTGCTTTCAACCTCTTCTCCCCAGCCGTAAATGCGATCTTCCAGCTCGCGGCGAGACAGGATGGCCCCGGGCCGAATCAGTAACGCTTGCAGCAGCGAAAACTCACGGTTGGACAGTTGCACAGGAGAGCCGTTATTGACGCTGGCCTCACGTATGGCCGGATCGAGTGATACCGCACCGTTGGTGAGAACGGGGGCAGCATTGCCCCCCTTGCGCCGCAGCACGGCGCGCATCCGAGCAAGCAGCTCCGCCATTTCGAAGGGTTTGAGCACGTAATCGTCGGCTCCGCCGTCCAGGCCACGCAAACGGTCATCAAGCCCGTCGCGCGCCGTGATGATGAGCAAGGGGACCGGATTGTCCTTGGCGCGGATACTCGCCAGCACGTCCAGCCCGTCCTTGCCAGGTAGACCCAGGT
>JBOHZI010000266.1:0-3604 GCA_050738295.1 Gammaproteobacteria bacterium | reverse complement strand
GATCGCGCCTCGCGTCCGCGCACGCCGAATTCGACGCCCTGGCCGTGGCCGCCGGCGTCGAGGTGGTGGCGTGCGTGACCAACCCGCGCTCGAGTGATCCGCACCCGCGGTTCTTTCTGCATCAGGGCAAGGTTGATGTACTCGCCGAGGTCGTGACCGAAACCGAGGCCACGCTGGTGCTGGTGGACGAACAGCTCAGCCCGGCTCAGGAGCGCAACCTCGAACGTGCCATCAAGGTGCGTGTGCTTGACCGCACCGAACTCATTCTCGACATCTTTGCCCAGCGTGCCAGTTCCTTCGAGGGCCGACTGGAAGTGGAACGCGCCCAGTTGCGCCACCTGGCTACACGACTGGTGCGTGGCTGGACTCACCTGGAACGCCAGAAGGGCGGCATTGGCCTGCGCGGGCCAGGCGAAACCCAGCTCGAAACCGACCGCCGTCTGATCGGCCAGCGCATCGAACAGATTTCGCAACGGCTGGAAAAGGTCGGCGTGCAACGCGCTCAGAATCGGCGTCGGCGCCGCCGCAATGACACACCGGTGGTGGCACTCGTGGGCTACACCAACGCCGGCAAGACCAGCCTGTTCAACCGACTGAGCACAAGTCGCGCCTATGCCGCCGACCAGCTCTTCGCAACGCTCGATCCGCTGCTCAGGCGGGTGCCCGTGTCCGGCATCGGCAGCGTGGTGGTTGCCGATACCGTAGGTTTCGTCAACCACCTTCCGCACGAACTGGTGGAGGCCTTCAAGGCCACGCTCAGCGAAGTACGCGAGGCCGACGTGCTGATTCACGTGATCGACGCCGCCAACCCCGAGCGTGACCGCCAGATCGCCGTCGTCAATCAGGTGCTTGAAGAAATCGATGCGGGCGATATTGCCCAGATAGAAGTATTCAACAAGGCGGACTTGCTGACGTCGTCGCCGGAGCCGCTGCTGCGCGAAAACGCCGCGCCGCGCGTGTATCTTTCCGCTCGCACCGGTGGCGGTGTGCCGAAATTGATCGCTGCGCTGGCGCAGGTACTGGGCGTACCACGCGAGCCGCAGCGTCTGGAACTCGGGCCGGAGTCCGGTCGGCTGCGGGCGCGCTTGTTCGAACTCGACGCCGTGGTGAGCGAAACACCGAGTGAAGCGGGCGGCTGGAGCCTGCTCGTACAACTGCCGTCGCTCACACTGTCGCGCCTGGTAAAGGAACACCAGGCTGTCGTTTCTGCTACCTCGTGAGAAGGAGCGGTCGTTCCAACCGCAATAGATTCTTACTGGATTCCCGCCTGCGCGGGAATGACGAATTAATCGACTTACTCATTCTCATTGCATGGAAGGGCGGAGCTGGGGATGAGCTGCTTGCATCTGGAGAGAAAGAGAAAAGAACGTCGTCATTCCCGCGCAGGCGGGAATCCAGTCAAAAGACTGCGGCGATAGCCGCTCATATGCCGAGCCGGCCGGATGTTGGCGGATCCCAAGCCGCTCGCCTGCTAAACTGCACGGCTGGCGGCGTTGTCACGCTTGATTCACCGTTCGAGGAACCCGCATGGGCTGGAAAGAACCTGGCAAGGACCACGATCCGTGGGACGGCCAGCACGATCTCGATGAGTTTTTCGCCAATATCAAGCGCCGCCTGAGCAAGCGCTTTGGCCATGGCGATGGCGATGACGGCAAACCGCATCCGCTGCGTCCGCGCCTGTGGTGGTTCGCTGTGCTTATCCTCGTTATCGTGTGGGCGCTTTCCGGCATTTATGAAGTCTCCGACGGGCATCGTGCCGTGGTGATGCGTCTGGGCACACACGCTGCTACGGTCGGCCCCGGTGTGCACTGGCGCTGGCCATGGCCTATCGACAGCGTACACAGCGTCAACGTCAAGGAAAATCGCTCGATCACACGCCAGGCCACCGTGCTCACCCGCGACGGCCAATGGGTGACGGCGGCCCTGACCGTCAAATACCACATTGCCGACCCGTACCAGTATCTCTACGCCACCACCGTGCCGACCACTGTGCTTGGCGCCGGAGCGGATGCGGTGCTGTTCGACACGGCGCACACACATACGCTGCAGACCCTGCAGCACATGAGTCAGGCACCGGCAGCGGCAACCCTGTCGCAGGCGGTGTCGCGCCAGCTTGCCGGAACCAATATCGGCATCGGTATCGACGCGGTAAACCTCGGCCGCCTGAATCCACCGCAGGCCGTCAGCGATGCTCGCGAGCAGGCCGCGCAGCAGGAAAAGCAGACGGCAGCCGCGGCAGCGAGCGCCCAGCAGGCCGCCGAAGCTGCCATCCTCAAGGCGCAGACTCGGGCCAGACAGACCGTGGCGCAGGCCAAAACGGCCTCCCAGCAACAGGTCGCCCAGGCCCATACCGACGTGGCCCGCTTCCTGGCCCTGGTGCCGGCCTGGGAAAAGGCGCCCAAAGTCACCGAGACCATGCTGCGTAACAATGCGCTGCGTACCGCCCTGACGGCGGCGCCGAAGGTGATGGTGTCCGGTTCCGTGCATGCCGTCACCTTGCCGGCTTCGGCACTGACCGCCAAACCCGCTCCTGCCGCGAAAACTCATGAGCATGCCGCACCGGCGGCGACAACTCAGGGAGCCAAGCGATGAACAACAAACTGCTGACGCGCCTGTTCATCGTGGTGGTGGTTGTGATCATCGGTATTTTCCTGCTCGAATCCTCGCTTTACAGCATCGGCCCCGGCGAAGTGGCGGTGGAAATTCAGCACGGCCAGGCAACGGCCAGCACCAGCAACCCCGGCCTGCACTGGAAGTCCGTAAGTGCTCAGGTGGCTACTCTGGATTCGCGGGTGCAAGTCGCCCGCGGCACCTTCAGTGCCGACAAGCACAACCCGAAAAAGGGTGGTAGCGCCGCGTACGTGATCGTGTGGCGGCTGAATCAGGCCCGCACCTACTACGATGCGACACAAGGCAAGGGCGAGGCCGCGCAAAGCAAGGTAGATACTGCGGTGGAAGCGGCGCTGAGCAAACTGCTCGCAAAACCGTCGAGCCATGCCGTATTTGCCGTGCCACCGGCAGCGGTGAATGCGGCGATCACGACAGCACTCAAGCCGGTGGCAGCCAAGCTCGGCATCGAGGTTCTGTTCGCCAACGTCACCGGTACCACGCTGTCCGATGCAGATCAAAAACAGGTGGTCGAGTCCATGCTGCAGGCGGACAGCAAGGTCCGACAGGCCAAGCAGGACAAAACACAAACCGCTACGGCGAAGAAGCTCGCCGCCACGAAGTCGCAGGCTGCAGCCATCCTCGCCTCGGCCAATCAACAGGCGGCCTCGATCAAGGGCAGCGGCGAGGCGCAGGTGGCCGAAATTTACGCCAAGGCCTCCAAACACGCGCCCGCGTTTTTCAGTTTTTACCAGACGTTGTTGAGCGAACAGGCGGCGCTCGACACGCACACCCGCCTGTTCATCATTTCCACCGACAGCCCGTGGTTCAACCTGCTGGGCACCAAGCCCGGCACGCACCGCCAGTTTTGAGCAGGTCATCCGCTTAAAGTTAATGACTGATTATGGAAGCTTTAAATAAATCATCCCCTCGCCCCGCGTGCGGGGAGAGGGTCAGGGTGAGGGGCAAAACCAGATAGCGCCGCTACGCGGCGCAC
>JBOHZI010000265.1:0-3606 GCA_050738295.1 Gammaproteobacteria bacterium | reverse complement strand
AGCTCGGGGTGCACCAGTACCAGCGACTGTTCCGGCGGATGGGGTTCCGCTTACGCAAGCCCAGCCCCCAAGTCGCTCAGGCTGATCCGCTGAAAATCGCGGCTGTAAAAAATACTCCGCCGCTTAGTGCGAAGGGCCGACGTTGAAGTGTGGCCTCGACGAATGCCCCTTCCAGCAACATGGCACGCGCTGCCGCATGTGGGTGCCGCCGGAGATCAAGGACCGACCCTGCTGCATGCACCGACCCGCAAATCCATCGCCTGCTTCGGAGCAGTCAACGTGAGCACCGGCCAGCTCGTGCGCATGAGTGCAGGGTCTTCAACGCCCAGACCTTTCAGCGCCTTCTCAAGCGGCTGCTGCGCCACCGCGGGCGGCGTCGCCGCATGATCCTCGTGCTCGACAACGCTTGTTACCATCACTCCGTTCTCCTGCGTCCGTTCCTGCGTCAGCACGCCCCGTATCTGCGTTTGCTGTTTCTGCCGCCCTACAGCCCGCAGCTCGCCTCCATCGAGCGTGTCTGGAAGCTCACTCGACACTTGGCGACCCACAATCGCTACTTCGCCACGCTCGGCGAAGTCGTCCACGCCGTCAATACGTGCCTGGATCGTTGGCGGCGGCCAAACGAGGTACTGCGATGCTTATGCTGCATTACTTGACGCTCTTGAAAAAAGCATGACATGTGGCACTGCTTGGAAGGGAGCTCGGTTCCGCCCTGGAAAATGGTGCGCGAGCCGCGTGCTGACGGGGCAATACGCCAACATCAATCGAGGTATCAAGAGCGCCGGATTAGTCCTGCGCCAGGGTGCGACCGAATCTTGCAGGATCGCGTGTATTTGCCTGGCTGTGGCCGTCATGGCGTCGGGCGCCGTGCATGCCGACAACGCCGGAAACGTGCCCGCGCTTCCCGCGCCAAATTTCGCTCATTTCAATCACCTTGTCTCGACCGCCATGATCGCTGGCAAAACGGTAGACGTTTTGAACATCTACAGCAGTGCCCCGAATTTTGCATATGAGGCGGCGCCGGGCGAGGGGTACGCCTGCGTTGACGACGCGGCCCGGGGAATCATTCTGCTATCTGTCGCACTCGATGCGGGCACTGATCCGGCCAAGCAACGCCAACTTGAATTGCTGACTGAATTCGTCTTGGCCATGCAAAATGACAATGGCTATTTCAACAATTTCATTCGAACCGATGGCACGATCAATACCAGCTACAAGACCTCGGTCGCAGATCTGGACTGGTGGTCCTTGCGCGCCCTCTGGGGGCTGGAGGCCGCGTTGCGCCACTTGCCACAAGACTCTAACCTTGCGAGGCGGGTCCTAGCATCGACCGAGCGGCTGGTGGGCAACCTGAAGCGCGACCTTCCTTACGGCCCGCACCAGCTCAGGCATACCGACGGGCTGGACGTGCCCGACTGGTTGCCATCCGGTTCGGGCGCCGACAAGGCCGCTGTCGCGGTCCTCGGGCTGTTGCCCTACTACGCGCGCACCCATGATCCTCAGGTCCTGGCACTGATAACCTCGCTGGCGGACGGCATCATGGCGATGCAACTTGGCGATGCACGCCACTTTCCTTATGACGTGCACCTCAGCTGGCGTAACACATGGCACGCCTGGGGCAGCAATCAGGCCTATGCGCTGTTACTGGCCGGGCAACAGTTGAAGCATCCGGAATATATTGCCAGCGGCCTGGCTGAGATCGATCATTTCTACCCCTACCTGCTCAAGCGCGGCGATCTGAGCGGGCTGACCGTCGGAAAGGCCGACGGACGGTTCGTCGAACTTCACGCTGAGCGTTATCCCCAGATCGCCTATGGCATTCGGCCAATGGTGTTCGCCGCCGACGAAGCATGGCGCCTGACCGGCCAGGAGCACTATCGTGCGATCGCTCGACGGTTTGCTAGCTGGCTGACGGGCAGCAATGCGGTCCACCGCGCATTATACGATCCGGCGAGCGGCCGGGTGGCGGACGGCATCGTATCTCATACCTCAATCAATCCCAACTCAGGCGCGGAATCGACGGTGGAAGGCCTGCTGGTATTGCAGAGACTGCAGCGAGATATGAGTCGATGAGGACAATGCTCGCCCTGCTCATCGTGGTCTGCGTCCTGTTGGCTGGCTGCTCGAGCGCCGACACCGCCACACAAAAGCCGCAGCAAATCAGGCTCTGGATCGCGCCCAACGAAGCCGAGGAGTCGTTCTGGAAGGTCGCAGTCGCACGGTGGAACCAAAGTGGGCTGGGCATGCCCGTCACTTTCACCACCATTCCCACCACCGGCAATTCCGAGGATACGGTGCTGTCGGCGCTGGTTGCCGGTACGGAGCCGGATATCTGCAGCGACATCTTCTCTGGATTTGCGGTCCAGATTGCGAACCTCAAACAGTTGCAGCCTCTGTCGACGATGCCGGGCTACCGGGATCTGATCGACAGGCGCCACATGCAGGACTTGATCAGGAACTGGACCGTTAATGGCAATGTCTACGCTATACCGATCTATTCCAACCCGACCTTGATCTGGTGGCGGTCGGATATCCTGACGAAATACGGGTTCGATCATCCGCCCAGGACCTATCAGGAAGTCTATCAATTGTCGCGTCGTTACGCCGATGCCGAACACCGTTATGGTTTTCAGGTTTCGGCGGGCCGCAGTTGGGAGGATCGCTGGTTCGATTTCATCGCCTATTATTACGCGGCATCGGATGGTCAGCCGTACATCACGAATGGCAAGGCAGTGTTTGACAACGCCGCGGGCCTGAAAGTGGCCACCTTCATGGACACCATGTACAGACAGGGGTGGACCGCACGGGATTTTGATTCTGGAGATCCACTCGTGTCCGGCCTGGTGGCCGGCGCGAGCCACGGACCATGGGATATCGGTCGGTTCCAGCAAATGTATCCCGACACGATGAAGCACATCGTCATCGGACCCATGCTCACCGACGCGACGTCTGGGGCCCGCACGGCTACCTTTGCCGACAGCAAGGGGATCGTCCTGTTCAAGAGCAGCAAAGTGAAGAACGAGGCGTTCGCGTTCATCTCTTGGGTTCTGGGCAATGACCAGCTCAATCTGCTGTGGCTTGAAAAGACCGGAATGATGCCGGCGCGCGCAGATCTTCTGACCAATGCCGTCTTCACGCCGTATTTTGCGACCCATCCCATGGAAAGGATCTATGCGGACTATGTGAACGTCGCCGTTCCGCCAGCGCCCAACGAAAACACCATCGACATTCAAAAGGCGATGAGCCTGCAACTGGTTGGGGCACTCGCGTCGGGGACCAAGACACCCGCCGTCGCGTTGGCAGATGCAGTACGCCGAATCGACCGGCTCCTTCAGGCGCATCAATGAGAGCGCTGGGCAGGTTTTCGGACGCGCAGTTTGGCGCAGCACTCGCTTTGTCCTACCTGGTATTCAGCGCCATTTTCTGGGCTTATCCGTTTATTTGGCTTCTGATCCTGTCGGTTTCGCACTGGCGTTTTTTCGACACCCCGACGTTTTCTGGCTTCAACAATCTGGTCGCTGTCCTAAATGATCCCGAATTTTGGACAGGACTGTGGAATACCATCCGATTTTTCGCGTTCTTCCTTCCTATCACAGTGCTCGGCTC